>NZ_JBALMG010000036.1:0-41720 GCF_036963225.1 Bacillus sp. JJ783
AGATAAACAAGACAAACAAGATAAACAAGACAAGCAAGACAAACCAGATAAACAAGATAAGCAAGATAAGCAAGATAAACAGGACGAAGACGATAAGCAAGTACAATCGGAAAATGTAATAATAGTACCAACAGATTCGTACAGCTTAGATATATGGGATGAAATTTCACTAAAAGAAATACAAGCTGGCGAACATACAAGTTTATTTGAAGAAAAAAGCAATTATCAAAACATTAATTTACTACAAGTAAGTGATATCCGTCTATATTTGGATAAGCAACTACAATTTAGTTCCGTCGATGAGCAAATCTATCATGAAGCACTAGTTCATCCGATTATGTCAAAGGTAATAGATCCAAAGCGTGTTCTCATATTAGGCGGTGGCGATGGTCTTGCTTTAAGAGAGGTTTTAAAATATGAAACGGTTATCCATGTAGACCTCGTGGACTTAGACGAAGAAATGATTAAGATGGCTCGCAATGTTCCAGAATTAGTTTCTTTAAACCAACAGGCATTTTTTGATGATCGTGCAAATGTACATGTATGTGACGCAAAAGAATTTCTGAAATCTCCTTCCTCTTTATACGATGTAATTATTATTGATTTTCCGGATCCAGCGACAGAGTTATTAAGCACTTTATATACAAGTGAAATTTTTGCTCGTATAGCTACGTTCCTAACAGAGGATGGCGCATTTGTCTGCCAATCTAATTCGCCTGCTGATGCACCTCTTGTATATTGGAGTATTGGTAACACAATTGAACATGCCGGATTAATTGTAAAAAGCTATCATATAATTGTTCCTTCTTTCGGAACTGACTGGGGATTTCATATTGCTGCTAACTCCTCGTTTGTACTTGATCAAATTGAACAATTATACGTAGTACCAGTTCCTCGAACATTACCTTCTCTTCTTGCTCCTTTATTTCAATTTAAAGAAGAACATTTAGAGCACCGCAATAATGCCGTTTTAAATTCAGAATCGGACCTTACTCTACATCATTGCTATCAACAAGAAATGAAGTTCTAATAATATTTTGACAAGGAAGGGAAAGTATATGGAATATTCTACGTTTGGGCGTCATATAATAGTAGATTTATGGGGCGTAGATTTTTCTCTATTAAATGATATTCATTTTTTAGAACATCATTTAGTTGCCGCTGCGAATCGCTCTGGTGCCCACGTTTTAAATGTAAGTAGCAAGGAATTCCACCCATATGGAGTTACGGTATTAATTTTATTATCAGAAAGCCATCTCTCGATTCACACTTATCCCGAAAAGAAATTTGCAGCAATTGATTGTTATACTTGTGGCACATCTGTTGATCCTCAAAAAGCTATTGATTCTATAATAAGCGTGTTAAAACCAGAACGTATGCATATAAAAAAATTAATTCGTGGTGTAGGAGAATTTATTACTATCGATTAGTTATCATCCCCATTTCCACCATGAAGAAGGAGGCTTGTTAATATAAAAATACCATCAGTGGAACTTATAACACTCCACTGATGGTAAGCACACATACATATTCTATTCACCCCGCTATTCGCCGGGCAGTAAAACTCCCACCTCAAAATTCGGCTGGAGCAAAGAAGTTAGGTGGGAGATCCACTGCCCGTAAACGCCAGATTGGTGAAGGCTAATAATCAGTGGGGGATGAACAAAACCCCCACTGATTAAAGTTTCACTTTATCTTAATTGATGATTTAATTTTGCTATTTTTCGTTTCCAATATAAAGTCATCATAAACCATATAATGAAGCCCACTTTACATTTTCATTTTTACATAAACCTGTAAATAACACATGCAGTCATGCGTAAATGGCCCTCTTTTCGTCATAACTGTCTCTTTTAAAAACATAAAAAAACCTTGCATACGCAAGGTTCATTCAGCTACTCACATCTTCCTATATAATTCTACAAACTCACTCGCCAATTCCTTCACTGTAATTGCGTTCATTAAATGATCTTGCGCATGTACCATCAGCAGGGTAACTTCTGTCTTTTCCCCGCCAGCTTCTTTCTGTATGAGCTCTGTTTGTAAGCGGTGCGCCTCTTGCAATTCATTTAACGCTTCTTGTAATTTAGCTTCCGCTTCCTTAAATTCACCGCGCTTAGCACAATCAATTGCTTCCATTGAACAACTTCTCGCATTTCCCCCGTGCAAGATTAAATGAAAAACTTTCGTCTCTATCGTATCCATTTTATTTCTTTACTCCCCCTTTTCTTCCGCTACTTTTTGTTTATCCCATATTTTTAAGAATGGTAAGTAAATAAAGAATGCAAGCGCAAAGTTAACGAGTTGCAAAACAACCCCTGAAATTTTCCCGCCTGACCCTAAATATCCACTAAACAGAATAGGTGTAGTCCAAGGTACAGCAGCTCCGCTCGGACGTGCAACCCATCCCCATTCCATTGCAAAATAAGAAACAACCGTTAACACGACTGGAACCAGTATAAATGGAATAAGTAAAAGTGGGTTCATTACAATCGGCATTCCAAAAGTCACCATTTCATTAATGTTAAAAATACCAGGTGCAATCGACAATCGTCCTAAACTTTTCAATTGCTGACTTCGCGCAAATAATAACATTCCTACAACTAAAGCAAGTGTTGCGCCAGAACCGCCCATATAAATCCATAAGTCAAAGAACTGCGCAGTAATCGTATTCGGTACGTCTTGACCAGCCTGAAAAGCAATTCGGTTTTGGTCCATTAACGACAACCAAATCGGGCTCATTACACCGCCAACAATTGCAGCGCCATGAATTCCACATGCCCAAAGTACATGGACAATAATAACGGCTATTACTGCGCCCCAAAGACTGGCACCAAGTGCACTAAGTGGTTCTTGTAAAATTTTTCCCACAATATTATGGATGCTGCCGAAAGAAGTGTTTTCTATCATTAAGCGCAAGATCCAAATAACAGTTACAACAATAAATCCTGGAACGAGCGCTGCAAACGAACGTGTCACAGCTGGCGGTACCGTTTCTGGCATTTTTATAATCAGCTTTTTTTGTACAATAAATCTATAAAGTTCAGTAGATATAAGTGCTATAATCATCGCAACGAATAACCCTTGGCTTCCCATTAATACAGCTGGTATAGCCCCTTCTATAAGTACACTTTCCTTCGTACTTGGTATTATATATGCAACTTGAAATGGAGTTGCAAGTAAGAATGTCACAAGTGATAACGCCCCTGCCGCTAATGCATCGACCTTATAGTATCCTCCAAGTCTGTAAGCGATTCCAAAAGTGGCTATTAAAGACATTATATTAAATGTTGCGCTAACTGGATACCCCAAAGCCTTTTGCCAACTCTCCCCAAACAATCCTGCCATAAAATCATTATACCCTGGTATGGGTAAAGCGCTAATAATTAGAAAAAAAGATCCGATAATCAAGAAAGGCATCGTCAAAATAATCCCATCACGAATCGCTTGCAAATGTCTCTGCTCTGCAACCTTTCCTGCTACTGGCATCACATATTTCTCTAAAAATCCAATCATCTATCCCACTCTCCTCATGGTTTCATTGACAAAGCTGCTTGCAAGATAGCTTCTCCATTACAAAGCCCATAATGGACAGATTGAATGACATCAACAGGTATTCCTTTCTCCTTACATAATTCTTTCATTTTCGGTAATAAATAACGTACTTGTGGTCCAAGTAAAAGTACATCCGCATCATCGATATGCTCTCGCACTTCTGAACCTGATACAGCCCAAATCTTTACCTCTATCCCCCTTGCCTGTACCGCTTTCTCCATTTTTGTAACTATCAAACTGGAAGACATTCCCGCTGCACAGCAAAGCAAAATATTCATCCTGTTTCCCTCCCTCTTTTTCTAAACCTAAGTTATGGTGCAGCCCTTGCCACCACTAGGTTACAAATATATATGTCTAGATTTCTAACTGTATGCCGAGCTTAAAAACAAAAATTTCTCGGTTTTCACGCTATTCCATCTATCCGTATTTTCCTAGTAAAGAAGTCTCTAACTCGCTATAATGATTCAGTATGATTTTTTATAATCGATAGGAGGGTATATTTATGAAGGCATATCGCTTTCCGCTTATTTTATTATCTTCTATCCTAATTGGTGGTTTCATTGGTTATTTCATGGGTGCCGATGCAGTTGCTTTAAAGCCGCTTGGTGACATTTTCTTAAACTTAATGTTTACGATTGTTGTACCGTTAGTGTTCTTTAGCATCGCGTCATCTATTGCTAATATGGATGGATTAAAACGTTTCGGTAAAATTATGTCTAGTATGGCTGGAACTTTCTTATTTACAAGTATTTTAGCTGCTATTTTTATGATTATTATCGTGAAAGTATTCCCGCCAGCACAAGGTGTTGTATTAGAACTAACGCAGCCTGATAAAGCTGAAAAAGCAGTTAGCGTTGCTGATCAAATTGTTGGTATCCTAACAGTATCAGACTTTTCAAAGTTACTATCTCGTGAGAACATGCTAGCTCTTATTTTCTTCTCTATCTTAATGGGGGTTGCAACTTCAGCAGTTGGTGAAAAAGGGAAACCATTCGCTACATTCTTACAAGCTGGTGCAGAAATTTCAATGAAAGTTGTATCTTTCATTATGTACTACGCTCCAATCGGACTAGCTGCCTACTTCGCAGCATTAGTTGGTGAATTCGGACCACAACTTCTTGGAACTTACTTCCGAGCAGCAATGGTATACTATCCGGCTTCTCTTATTTACTTCTTTGTATTCTTTACATTCTATGCGTACCTTGCAGGTCGCAAACAAGGTGTACAAGTATTTTGGAAGAACATGGTCTCTCCTACAGTTACATCACTTGCAACTTGTAGTAGTGCCGCAAGTATTCCAGCGAACTTAGAAGCAACGAAGAAAATGGGTATTTCTTCTGACGTTCGTGAAACAGTTGTCCTTCTTGGATCTACACTTCATAAAGACGGATCTGTTTTAGGCGGGGTATTAAAAATTTCTTTCTTATTCGGTATTTTCAACATGGAATTCGAAGGACCGAAAACATTAGCAATTGCACTTGTTGTTTCTCTATTAGTAGGAACAGTAATGGGTGCTATTCCGGGCGGAGGTATGATTGGTGAAATGTTAATCGTTTCTCTATACGGATTCCCACCAGAAGCATTGCCAATTATCGCCGCAATTAGTACAATCATCGATCCTCCTGCAACAGTGTTAAACGTAACAGGAGATAACGCTTGTGCCGTAATGACAGCTCGTCTTGTAGAAGGTAAAAACTGGATCAAAAATAAATTTGCTTAATATATAGAAAGAGGATGCCCGCTTTGAGCATCCTCTTTTTGTTGTTATTTGTCAGTGAATCGATATATCGGAAAAATCGTTGATATATTTGAAATTACGATAGATATATTAGCAAAACCGTTAGTATAATCCCCTCCCGCCACAAATTTGTTATAATCTTCACAAATATTCCACACCTTTCATCCTTTCTCCGTACTATAATCATGTATGGAAAAGGAGATGGACACAATGACACAAAGCGCACCAGAATTTAAAGTTTTGCAAAGCATTGCATTTCTTGCTGTCGTTTTGCAAAGTTCCTTATTATATACAATGAATCAAGGAAATGTCTTACTCGAGCAATCCCTCATTATGGGTATGCTATTTAATCTTGCAAAATTTTCAGCACCTGCATTCATATTTATCGTCGGCTTCCATTTAATTCGGCAATATACGAAGCAACTCGTTTACAAAGAATATATTTATGAAAAAGCCACACATTTACTCATCCCTTATTTCTTCTGGTCTATTCTTTATCTAGTAACAACAAACGATGTCATTACACTACAAGGCGGACTAAAAAGTTTATTACTCGGAACAGCTGCACCTCATCTTTGGTACGTTATTATGATGTTCCAAATTCACTTATTGTTCCCGTTACTATGCACACTATTTTATTGGTTTCAAAAACGAACAGAAAATAAAAAAGACATATATAAATATATGACCATTTTCGCTTGTCTATATTTCTTCTTAATGTGGTACTCTTCTCACTACATTTTTAATGGAGAGAAACTGACTAGTTCAACCATTTTACATTATACAGATCGTTCCTTCTTCTTCTACTCATTCTATTTCGTCATGGGAGGAATAGCTGCTGTAGCATTACAAACTTGGCGTATATTTGTCATGAAACATATTCCGCTTATAACAATCTTATTTTTCATCTTATTTTTATTCATCAATTATGAGTTATTTAGTTTTTACGGCGCCAATTCTATTCATTTAACCGTTTCTACCTATTTAAAACCATCTATGTTTCTATATATAGTATGCGAAATTATGATACTGTACGTGTTATCTATTATGATTGTAAAACGAAGAGGCTTATTATATAAAACGTTAAAATTTATCGGAAACTATACGTACGGCGCCTATTTAGCCCACTTTTTCTTTTTACATATAGGCACAAAGTTTCTTTCTCTATTTGCACTACAAGAAAATACAATAGTATATAGTCTATTACTATTTTCAGTAACAGCCGTACTTTCTATATTCACAATGGTCATTTGCAGTACACTACCATTTCATACATGGGTTACAGGACCTTCCCCTACGACAAATATGAAATGGGCGAAGATTGCCATTCGGAAAAATCATGAAAAAGTATTTAAACCATATATTTGATATACTAATACACATATAAGAAAAGAAAGCAGGAGACACCTATGATTAATCAAATTGGACAAATTATGTTATATGTAAACAATCAAGATGAGGCAGTACAATTTTGGACAGAAAAAGTAGGGTTTCATATCGTTGCTGAAGAAAATAACGGCCAAGGATTCCGATGGATTGAAATTGCGCCGACAAACGAAGCAGGAACAAGCATCGTCCTTCACGATAAAGCGTTAATCGCAAAGATGCAGCCTGAATTAAACTTAAATACACCTTCACTCATGTTCTTCTCTAATAACTTAGATCAACTTTATAAAGATCTTTCTGAGAAAAATGTCACAGTTGGACAAGTTGTAGATTTACCTACTGGTAGAGCATTTAACTTCGCCGATAATGAAAATAATTACTTTGCAGTTATGGAAAAGAAATAAGAAAAAAGTGCCACCCCTAGGGTGGCACTCTATTTTTTACTCTTCTCCAATTCCATTTCAGCTAGAAGCGGTAATACGTTATCGAAAATATGTGTATTATTATTCTCACCTGTTACATATCCACCATAATATCTACTAAATACATTATCATTTCGGAATGTAGTCATCCGCTCATACAATTCCTTCGCAAACTTTGTATCACCTGTTTGTAGTACGTACAAAATTGTTAATCCGTAAGATGCTGGTGATTCATAGTTCACAGCTTGTTTTCCCGTTTCTAAGTTATAACGTCCGTATAACTTTCCGTCTTCGCGAAATTTCTTCTTTATAAATTCTAAATAAGCATCTGATGAAAGACCGCCTAAACTGCGATGATAAGCAACGTATGATTGATCAATAAGATTCACTTCTTTATCGTACGTAAATGTACCATCTTCTTTATACTCCTTCGGAAATGCCCAACCCTCTCTCGGATAATCAGCTAAAAACTGAACAACTTCCTGATACTGCTGTGCAGAAATTTTTCCGTACTTTTTCATATAAGAGAATGCATGAGGATTTATGTAGGATGTTGTTGTAAACTTATTTTGTTTACCTGCATCTGCATCATAATAATCCACGTAATAATTATCTTTTTTATTATAATGAAGTACAGCATTGCTCAATTGATCAGCAAGGTTTTTATAGCGCTCTTCCTTATACATTTCATAAGCACGATATAATTGTTCAATAATACGAAGATCATCTATAAGTGCATTTGTGGCTGACTGCATTTCTCCCTTTTCAGAGATTTTCCATAAAACGATGTGTTCCTTATGTACAAAATTATTTTGAATGACCTTTACTTGCTCATCAAATAGTGACTGATCATCTTTATCAAGCGTATATTGTAACCATAGTCCTGCCGATTCTGATAAAGCTTCACGGCCCTTCGCTTCACCCATTCCTGCCTTTGTATCCTCTAAACGGTACGTTGCAAGTGTCCCATTTTCATTTACCATATGCCTTAAAATAAAATGCTCCGTACGGTTTCCTTGTAAAGCCGACCAAAATACAATTCCGACTAATACGATTAAGAAAACAACTCCAAACCCTATATATAAACGTTTTCGCAAGCTTTTCACCTCCTTTTAAGGCTAACCTTAATTTTACCAGAACATACGCAAATATAAAAAAGACAATCCTTTAGATTGTCTCTCCCACCTTATCCTTCGCAAGCCTCTTTAGAAGGTCTATATAGCGATTCCACAAGTCGATCATATTCACGACGCGTAATTTCTTTATTATACAACTTTAATAATAAATCTCTATGCTCTCTTGAAAATGCCATCTTTTTAATGACTTCAGGATACATAAAACACCCTCTCCATTTCACATAAACTTCTTCACCCTGGAAACAGAACTTACGTTCGCATAAAAGATTATAAAAGATTCAGACCTAAAAAACAAATAAAATATTATCAAATTTTAATTTCTTTCTTTTCGGAACATTCCAGCATTATATTACCATACTCATTTTTTAAATACATATATATTTTTGGCAGTTTTTTGAATAAATCTTCCAATTCAATCAGAAAATAATGGCAAAAAAGAAGAGGAGTATACATATGGATACCGTAACATTAGCAAGGGCATTTTTTGGTTCTTCATTAGCATTCCACATCATCTTTGCAACGCTTGGAGTCGGGCTTTCTTTAATGATTTTTATAAGTGAAATACTCTATCACTGGAAGAAAGATTCCGACTATGCCATTATGGCAAAAAGATGGACAAAGGCTTTTGCTATCCTTCTCGGTGTAGCAATTCCAACTGGAACAATTGTTGGTGTACAAATTTCACTTCTTTGGCCTGGTTTCGCCAAAATTGTTGGTCAAGTTATTTCCGTTCCGTTTCAAATTGAGATTTTCGCCTTCTTTTTAGAGGCTTTATTCATGTCTATTTATGTATATGCAGCTGATAAACTACCTCCAGTTATGAGATTAATCTCGCTATTTTTCGTTATGATTGGTGCCACTGCATCCGCCGTGCTTATTACATCAGCAAATACATGGATGAACACACCTGCGGGCTTTTCAATGGGGCCAGATGGCTCAGTTTTTAACGTTGATCCGTGGAAAGCTTTCTTTAATCCAAGCTTTGGCACAAGTGCATTCCATGTCGTTATTACAGCCTATACAACTGGAGCAGCTGTTATCGCTTCTATCGCTGGATTTAAATTATTAAAGAAAAATTTAAGTGCGCGTGAAATTGCTTACCATAAAAAAGGATTACTGTTAGGGCTTGTCGTTACATTTATCACTGGTGCTACGATGTGGCTTTCAGGACACGAATCTGCTATTGCCTTACATAAACATTCACCTGAAAAACTAGCATCTGCTGAAGCTTTGTTTGAAACGACATCCCACGCTCCGTTATCGCTTGGCGGGGTTGTGGATCCTAACACACTTGAACTAAACTATGCCCTTGAAATTCCGAACATGCTTAGCTTATTAGTGGGACTAGACCCTAGCACCGTTGTAAAAGGTCTAAAGGAATTCCCGCAAGAAACGTGGCCACCATTTTACACACATACACTGTTCAACTTAATGGTCGGCACTGCTGCCTTTACCTTTGCAGTTGCAACTATTGCCCTCTTATATTGGCACTTTGTTTACCGAAAAAAAGGAGTAGAGTTACCGAAGTGGCTTCTTTGGGGAGCTGCCGCATGTGGACCCGTTATGTTGCTCGGTATTGAATTCGGATGGATTTTTAGTTGTAGTGGTCGTCAGCCATGGACAATTTATGGCATGCAACGCACGGTCGATGCTTCTACACGCGCTGATTTCGTCGGTCCTTTATTTGTTTTATTCATCATTTTGTATATTGGACTCGGTATTTTAACAGTCTTTGTACTACGGACATTCTTTAAGAAACATCCGTTAAAGAATGATTTACATCACGAAGGAGGCGATTCTCGTGCATGAGGAAAGCATTGCAATCATCATCTTATGGGCTCTTATTTTCGTATATAGCATACTAGGGTCTATTGATTTTGGGGCTGGTTTTTGGGGCATGGTATACGCTAAACACCCGACGCTTGCTGCCAAGCTTGCTAATCGGTACTTATCACCAACTTGGGAAGTAACAAATACGTTTCTTGTCTTTGTCGTTGTCGCTTTTCTCGGTTTCTTTCCGAAAGCAGCCTTTACCCTGGCAACGGTTATGTTTGTACCAGTTATGTTAATTTTAGTACTCGTTGCGATTCGCAGTACATTTATGGTATTCGCTTACTCCCTGCCAAAGTACCAACACCTTCTTCGTATTATTTCAGGTATTACAGGGCTCTTAATCCCAGCTCTATTAATTACCGTGCTACCCGTTACAGAAGGTGCCTATATTACGATGTCTGAAGGAAAAGAGGTGCTCCTTTACGGAAAACTTCTTTCTAGTCCCGTTATTTATTGTTATATGCTCTTTGGACTAACTTCGGAACTATTTCTATCCTCTCTCTTTCTTGCTGATTTTGCTAGGGAACAAGGTTCTGAAGATACGTACCGAATTTATAGGAGAAATGCCATCATACTTGGTCCTGCAACGCTCGTGACTGCTATCATCGCTCTCGTTGTAATGGACCCTGAAACACACTGGCTTATGCAAGGACTAATAAAGCAATTCCCATGGTTTACAGTCTCTATCATTTTATTTGTTATCGGATATTCCTCCCTTTGGTGGACAAATAAGAAGTATGGCACACTAGGATTTCCTCGCATTGCAGTTTTAGCTGTCGTCGCTCAATATGCATTTGCAAGCTACGCTTACGGCGTCGCCCATTTACCGTATATCATTTATCCGGATGTAACTGTATTTACAAGCTTTACGACGGTCGAAACATTCTATGCACTTCTTATTCTTTACGCAATCGGGATTGCAATTTTACTACCCGGATTCATTTTCTTCTGGAATTTATTCTTGAAGGATCGAACTTTTTTGAAGGAAAAATAATAAAGTGAAACTTTAATCAGTGGGGGGATTCATCCCCCACTGATTATTAGCCTTCACCAATCGGGCGTTTACGGGCAACAGGGCTCCCACCTAACTTCTTTGCTCCAGCCGAATTTTGAGGCGGGAGTCTTACTGCCCACAAATAGCGGGATAAATGAGGGGCATTCGTACATAGAATGCCCCTCATTTATTAGACGTCTCTCCTAATAGTTATTACACTACCAATGATACTTGTCCTATAGCTCAAAAAACACATATTCACGCCATTCCATTATATGCCTAGTTCTTCTTATTTCCTGCTGAATATACTAGCAATATAAACTTGAGACAAGCTACATTTGTTCAAGGGAAAATAGAAAGGTAGGTTAAATATGAGCATTGAAATATGGATTACTATTATTGTATTCTTCTTAACAATGATTGTTGTCTTTTGGCGACCCCGTGGCTTAAATGAGGCATGGCCGGCAGCAATTGGCGCTGGCATTATCCTCATTACTGGACTTGTATCGAAACCAGACGTCATGGACATTATAAGTAAAATCGGCGGTGCCTCCATAACAATATTAGCGACCATCGTTATGGCGGTTATATTAGAAAGCTTCGGCTTCTTCCACTGGTCCGCAGCAAAACTTGCAAATTTAGCAAAGGGCTCCGGTCGCCGTTTATACTGGTATATTCAATTACTTTGTTTTCTTATGACTCTTTTATTCAATAACGACGGTAGTATTTTAATTACAACGCCAATCCTAATTTTACTACTGAGAAACCTTCGATTAAAACCTCATCAACAAATCCCTTATTTATTAAGCGGTGCTTTAATCGCCACTGCATCTAGTGCACCAATTGGTGTAAGTAATATCGTAAACTTAATCGCCTTAAATATCGTCCATATGACTCTTTATATGCATACTGCTATGATGTTTGTACCCGCAACACTAGGATTATTGTTTATGTCATGGCTCATGTACGCGGTTTTAAAGAAAAAGCTACCAAAAAGATTACCTGTTTCTTCATATGATATCGAAGAAATTTTCTTCACGAAAAACTTCCATCCGTTAAAAGGAAAAAATTCTGTTGATACAAAACAAAAACGTACAAAATTCATGTTAAAAGTATTAGGCTTCGTCTTCCTTATGCGCTGTCTTCTATTCGTTGCATCCTTCTTATCGATTCCAATCGAAATTGTTGCTGTACTCGGTTCACTCGTTCTTCTCATCTGGAGATGGTACTACTTACGAACAAACCCAGTCGATATTTTGAAAAAGACACCGTGGCACATTTTAATTTTCGCTTTCTCTATGTATGTAATTATTTACGGGCTTCATAACGCAGGATTAACAGCGGCACTTGTAAGTTGGCTCGAACCAGTTGTAAGTCAGCATCTACTCTATGCCAGCTTTGCAATGGGCGGACTCGTTTCCCTCCTCTCTAACGTCTTCAATAACCACCCTGCACTTATGATTGGTACCATTACGTTAACGGAAATGGGCCTAGATCCAGTCACATTAAAAACTATCTATCTCGCAAATATCATTGGTAGTGACATCGGTTCACTATTATTACCAATCGGTACGCTAGCTTCCCTCATTTGGATGTATATACTAAGACAAAACAAAATTAAAGTGAAATGGAAGGATTATTTAAGCGTATCTCTCATCGTAATCCCACTCACAACAGTCGTCACATTATTCCTCTTATACTACTGGGTACACTTATTCTTCTCCTTATAGACAACAGAAGCCCCCTTTGCTACCGTCTTAGCAAAGGGGGCTTCTTCTATATTTAAGTTAGGTACAGTGTGATCAATCAAGTAAAGAGGTGTAACGTATTATTGATATAAGTGACTACCAGTTTCTTTAAATTCTACCGCTTTCTCTTTCATTCCTTTTTCAATTGCTTCTGTCGTTTCTAAATCATTTTCTTTCGCATATTCACGAATATCATGTGAAATTCTCATACTACAAAATTTCGGTCCACACATCGAACAGAAATGAGCTGTTTTCGCTCCTTCTGCTGGCAATGTTTCATCATGATACTCCATCGCGCGCTCAGGATCTAAAGATAAATTAAATTGATCGCGCCAGCGGAATTCAAATCGTGCTTTTGAAAGTGCATCATCACGCTGATGAGCCGTTTTATGCCCTTTCGCAAGATCGGCTGCATGCGCAGCGATTTTGTACGTAATAACCCCTTCGCGAACATCATCTTTGTTCGGTAAGCCTAAATGTTCTTTCGGAGTTACATAACAAAGCATCGCCGTTCCAAACCAGCCGATCATCGCAGCACCAATCGCTGAAGTAATATGATCATAACCTGGTGCAATATCTGTCGTTAACGGCCCAAGTGTATAGAACGGCGCGCCCTGACAAATATCAAGTTCTTTCTCCATATTCTCTTTAATTAAGTGCATTGGTACATGCCCAGGTCCTTCAATCATAACTTGCACATCATGTTTCCAAGCAATTTTCGTTAATTCACCAAGTGTTTCAAGTTCTGAAAACTGTGCTTCGTCATTTGCATCTGCAATAGAACCTGGACGTAATCCATCTCCAAGAGAGAACGAAACATCGTACTGCTTCATAATTTCACAAATCTCTTCAAAATGAGTATATAGGAAGTTTTCTTTATGATGGAATAAACACCACTGTGCCATAATCGAACCACCGCGCGAAACAATACCTGTCATACGCTTTGCAGTAATTGGAATGTAACGAAGTAATACACCAGCGTGAATCGTGAAGTAATCCACGCCTTGCTCCGCCTGCTCAATTAACGTATCACGGTATACTTCCCACGTTAAATCCTCTGCAATTCCGTTTACTTTTTCAAGCGCTTGATAAATTGGCACAGTTCCAACTGGTACCGGAGCATTACGAATAATCCACTCACGTGTTGTATGAATATTTTTGCCTGTAGATAAATCCATAATCGTATCTGCACCCCAGCGAGTCGCCCACGTCATCTTCTCTACTTCTTCTGCAATAGAAGACGATACAGCAGAGTTTCCGATATTTGCATTTACCTTTACGTGAAAATTACGTCCAATTATCATCGGTTCCGCTTCAGGATGATTAATGTTCGCCGGCAAAATCGCACGACCTTCTGCAATCTCCTTACGAACAAATTCAGGCTCTACCCCTTCACGAATCGCAACATATTCCATCTCAGACGTAATAATGCCATTACGCGCATAATGCATTTGCGAAACATTTGCACCTTGCTTCGCTCTAAGCGGCTTACGGTCCATTTGCGGGAAAACAGGTGTATGTTTTGAAGCCACTTTCACACCGTCATCCTCTGGTTTTACTTCGCGCCCTTCGTATTCTTCTACATCACCACGCCCCAGGGTCCAAGAGTGGCGCGGCGTTGGAATCCCTTTTTCCAGCTCCACTTTATACTCTGGATCTGTATAAGGTCCACTCGTATCATACACACGGAGTGGCGGATTTTGAACACCGTTCGTATCGCTTTGTTCAATCTCGCGCATCGGCACCTTCATACCCGCGCGTGGCCCATCCACATACACTTTCTTACTTCCTGGTAAACTCGATTTCAATTCAATTTGCTCAGCAGAAACAGACTGTTTCATAACCTTTATTGCCCCCTGTTCGTGACAAGGACGAGATATGGCCAGCGTATGCCAAAATAAAAAGAGCCAGGTCCATAAAAAAATAAGGACCTGGCTCATAAAGACATAATTATGTAAAGCCATTAACTTCCCTACGCTGGTACGAGCCAGATCAGGTCCAAAGGGTTAAGAAGTTCACACGCTTCTCTCTCAGCCTACGCATACGTTAGGCACCCCTAGTTTATCACTGATTTAATTTTCAATACTTTCCCATCATAACCTATAACCTGAAAAATGCAAAGGTTATTTCTTTTACTAATTTTCAGTAATCCTGCATTTTAATAATCAATATAATTTCATCCTATACTGACAAACAGATGATTTTTTATTAAAAACATTTATTCCGACTGTTTATGCTTCTCTTCCTTTTCAATTTCAGATACGGATTTTGCTGGTTTTTTCACATAATTATCATATAATTCCCCAGAGCACCCAAAGTCTCTTTCAAACTCTTTCGTAGTGCTAATACTTGCATCGAACCATAATTCTTTATTTTCGTTTATGTACCCAGATATATGAGGAACACCCATCGGAGTCACACTACGCTCTTTAAATGTAATCGATTTTACCTCTTTAATATTATAATGAATATATTTTTCTATTCTCGCTTCTTGTTCTTTCCAAAACTGCTCTTCTTTATCTTTGTTCTTTACATATTCCATCGTCACGTATCCTCCTGTTACAATACAAATAATGGATAAAAAAACAAATAATTTCTTTTTCATTAAAAATCCCCTTATATGTGAAGATAATAAAAATATATCATGAAACGGGTGGAAACATATGAATGAATTGAAAAAAAATCCAATTGCAACAGACGAAGATTATTTCAAGTTATCTGACAATGTTTATAATGACGATTATTTACACCAAGGTGCTGCAATAGAAGGGGCTAATGGTAAAGTATGGAGGGTTGTAGAATCCATTGATGCAGATAAGGAAAAAGTAAACAATGGATTACAAGCAATCGCTGTTGTACCTGCAAAAGATTATGAACCAAATAAAAAGCATTATGAAAATATAATTTTTGCATTCCGAGGAACAGAGTTCGGCAAATTTGATGGAGATTTTACTATAGATATAAATCAAATTTCAATAGGAAATCCCAAAAAATATAAGCTAAACACTGCAACACAGGAAGTAAAATTTGAACCTACATCATTTGATAGCTCTTTAGAATTTGTAGATCACGTAAATCGAACATACAAACCAACTTATATTCATGCTACTGGACATAGCAAAGGTGCTGCTGAGGCTCACTATGTAGCATCAGAAAGAAACTTTTATGCAACAACTTATGCCGCACCAAATATTTACAAATTACTAAGTAATGAAGCAAAAGAAAGAGTAGATTCAGGAGAACTAAATAACAAAATAATAGATTACACTCATAAGAAAGACGCAGTAGGCAATTTCACACAATTTGGCGCTAAAATGATAGGTAGACAGTATACAGTAAAAAGTAATGGAACTTCTCATGGTTTACTTGGTCTTCTATTTATGGGTGAGCATCCCGCGGATACATTTAAAGGTATGTTTCACTCCAACGGAAATATTACATTACAATTAGAACCAGATGAAATTATACAACAAGGAAAAAAACTGCAAACCGTTAGTTATATATTACGAGATGTTATACGAAATATAGAAGAATTTCAAAGAAAAGAAGAAGAAGCAATCCAAAAGTTAAAAAATCAATTAAAAGGTGAGACAGGCCCAGGTGGTAAATATCACTTGCTAGAAGAATACGAGGTAGATGATACAATCGCAGAGATTGCAAAAATGAGACAAAATGGGAAGGATTATTTTCATAATGCAAGTTTAGCGGAACATTTAATGATTCTCTTACAGAAAGAACTACAAACATTATCATATTTGAGTGATGAAATTTGCTCTGCGGCCAATTCATTGCGTGATAAAGACCAGCAATTAGGTGCTGACTATAAAGGGTTAGTGGGGCGATAATATGATTGATTTTATAGGAGAAATTAAAAAGATAGAAAAGGAAATTGAGCATGCCATAGGGGACATGGCAGATCATGTCATGGATAAATTATTAGCCGAAAAGAAACAATTAGAAAAACAAATGCACAGAGCATTTTTAAAAACAGAAGTATCCTCAAAAACAAATGAAGTAATAATCGAAAATCAGTTGTTACTACGCAAAAATTTAGCACTTTTTAATAATATGGACCAGCAACTAAAAAATATAAGCAACGAATTACATGATAGTTTTGAAAGTCAGACAGGTGCTGCAATACAAAGAACATTAGAAGAGCATAAACATAAAATTGGTAAGAAATTATTTATTGAACATATGAATTTATCCAACAGCTGTGGAAAAAAATAAAATAACATAATATTTTCTCATAAGGACAAAAATGGGCAGAAAAGAACTTTTCCTTTCTGCCCTTTCTTTACCTATCTTATTAATAATATCGCTTGCTCTAGAACCTCTTACGGAATCATCCACGTTAAATAATAAGCCTGCACATACGTCATAATCCCAATAATAGTAACGAAGAATAAACTATGCTTCAATGTAAAGCGGAACAAATCTGACTCTTTCCCAGCAAGTCCAACTGCCGCACAAGCAATCGCAATTGATTGCGGAGAAATCATTTTACCTGTTACACCGCCCGTTGTATTTGCTGCAACGAGAAGCACTTCAGATACACCGACTTGCTGCGCTGTAATTGCTTGTAAATTCGAGAACAGTGCGTTCGCTGACGTATCTGATCCTGTTAAGAATACCCCAATCCAGCCTAAGAATGGTGAGAAGAACGGGAATAGTCCGCCAGTTCCTGCAAGTGCTAACGCTAATGTAGAAGATAAACCAGAATAGTTTGCGATAAATGCGAATCCTAATACGAATCCAATAGATAGAATTGGCATTTTTAGTTCGTTTAACGTTTCTTTAAATGTTGCTACTGCATCTTTTGCACTCATTTTCAAAATAAAGATAGAAATGATACAAGCAATTAAAATTGCTGTTCCAGTCGCTGATAAAACATCTAATTTCAAGATTGCTTCATAAGGTGTTGGTTTATTTACAATTGGCTCTGCTTTCATTACTAAATTGTGCAAGCCTGGAACTTCAAATTTAAATACGAGACTTTCTAAAGCACCGCCCGGAGCGAATAATGCTTTAAAGAAACTTTGGCTCCAAATGACTACCATCACAGTTAAAATAATGAACGGAGACCATGCTTTTACTACTTTTCCTACTGTTAGTTTCGGCATAGATGTCGCCGTTGTTGCTGCTACTTCACTATTCGCTTCTTTAGACTGATAAATTTCTTTCGGCTGCCAAACTTTTAAGAATAGCGATAAACTTACTAAACTTACAAGCGCTGACGTAATATCCGGAAGTTCTGGCCCTAAAAACGTCGCTGTAATAAACTGTGTAATTGCAAATGAACTACCCGCTACAAATAAAGCAGGCCACGTTTGTCTTACTCCTTTAAAGCCATCCATTAAAAATACGATAAAGAACGGAACAAATAAAGATAAGAACGGTAATTGATGCCCAGCCATTTGTCCAATTTTATGTGGATCAATGCCTGTTACTTGTCCAGCAACTGTAATCGGAATCCCCATCGCTCCGAATGCTACTGGTGCAGTATTTGCGATTAAACAAAGACCTGCTGCATATAAAGGATTTAGCCCAAGACCTGCAAGAAGAGCTGCCGTAATCGCTACTGGTGCACCAAATCCTGCTGCCCCTTCCAAAAATGCTCCAAATGAAAACCCGATTAAAATAACGAGTAAACGATGGTCATTCGTAATGGATAATACAGATGCACGAATGACATCAAATTGACCTGTTTTCACAGAAATTTTATATAAAAATACTGACATAATGATAATCCACGCAATTGGCCATAATCCGTATAAGAAACCGTATCCGGTCGCTGCCATCGCCATTGTGAATGGCATTTCATACGCAAATAACGCCACCAAAATCGTTAATACAACTGTAATAAATCCTGCCACATACCCCTTCATGCGGAAAACTGCTAAAGCTAAGAAAAAAAAGATGATTGGAATAAGTGCGACTGCTGCCGAAATCCAAATGTTACCGAACGGATCGTAAACTTGTGTCCATGTGTTCATTGTTCTCTCCCCCTAAAGAATCCCCTTTTAAATAGATATAACCTTATCAATAGACTATCAGGTCATCATACCTTTAAGTCTAAAAAATATAAAACGTTCAAGAAAACGTTTTCATTAATTTTATCACAACAATTTTCATTTAAAAAGATTTTTTTGAAAATTTTATCATTTAAACAGAAAATCTTACAAAAACGTCACGTTCTTGTAATGTTAATCGATAGGAAGCTTACCAAATTTACTGCATACTAAAGGTATAACAACGGACATTACTTATGAGGTGATATATATGAACGGAAACAAAATATTAGCAGCTTTATCATACTTTAGTGTACTATTCGCGCCTATCTTATTCCCTATTATCGTGTGGATTGTGGGCGATTCTGAAACGAAACCACATGCAAAACGTGCTCTATGGACACATATCATTCCAAGCATCGCTTCATTTATTGGGTTAGTTATTTTAGGAATTATGGGCATCGGATCTGATCAACCTGACGTAACACTTGGAATTGGAGCAATCATCGTCTTATGCATTTGCGGAATCATTAGCTTATACTACTTCGTTTGGAATATCGTAAAAGGGATTAAGGTACTGAAAGCTTAGTTTTAAACAAACGTTTGATTAAAACTAAACTGTCGCATAATCATAAATGAAATTTTATCGGCGATTCGACAAGAGTAACCTACCTATTAATAAGAAAAAAACCGTCCCAAAATACCTTTTGGGACGGTTTTTTTATCTTCTGCGTTTCTTCTTTTTTCTCATCATTTTCTTTCGGCGCGTATTCGCCTTATCCGCTATAATGTGGAGCGTACTCGCCACAACAATCCCCATTACAAACGTTACAATTTCAACCTCGTGTTCCTTCGCAATTTCTATTAAATTTCCGTCGAATGCTATTATATTTAATAGGAATAAAAACGGAGAAAACACGATTAACATGTATGCAATACGAATAATATCACCAATTATAATCGTATGTGTGAAGAAGGAACGATGGGGCATTACGCTCCGATATGGATACCAAAAAATGCGCAGGAATCCCCATTTATTATACGCATTACTGTACGTATCTAAATCCGGTGTTAAAAATGCAGTACCTACTAAAAAGCCAATTGCAAAAGTTAATAAAAAATCAAAATTTGTTAATCCATACGAAAAGAGCATAAACAAAACAACCGGAAGGGATATTAAGTTTATTTTCGTATGCGTTCTTCCTGATGGCATAATGCACTTCCTCGCTTACGTTCGCCCTGTCATCCGACAGGTCTCACCTATTGATCTAATTTTTGATCGATAAATGATGTGTCTATATCCGAACCAAACCATTCTGCCAACTTCACTCGTGCCTTATCTTTCACTTCTTCATTTACGTATATCGATGCTTGTAATAGTGCGGCCATTAACGCACCTAAATCATCCGTATAACCAATTCCAGCAACTAAATCTGGGATTGCATCAATCGGTGCAATGAAATAAGCAAGTGCTCCGATTACAATAATTTTCACTCGTTTTGGAACATCCGGTCTTTGCAAAACGTAAAACAACAATAAACTCGCATAGATTACCGACTGCCCTGCCTGCTTCGCAACATGTTTTATTTTCTTCCAAAACGCTTCAACTGAAAATTTTTGTTTCATTCAAAAGCCTCCCTATTTTTCAAAAGAAATAAGCTACAATATGTTATGTTATCAGTAAAAGTTCATCAAAATTACACATAATCTATCAATGAAATTTCATTGTAACAAACAAAACCAAAAAGAACAAGTGTTCGTTAATTTTTTCGTATTTTCCTTCATATAATAGTTTTCTAGACAACCACTTAAAGATTTCTATTCCATATTTCTCAACCAAAAAACTTTCAATTTCGCTTAACATTCTTTTCTATTTTTGTTATATTTTCTAGTTGACGAGCCTATAAACGAATGTTAAAGTTTTCTCTGGTGGTGACAAATCACATACAAAAAATGTAAAATGTTATAGTGTTTCTCAGAAATGAATTTTGTTGTATAATACAGAAATGACGTTATGCTTATGAGCAGCACAAGAAACCAAAAAGGGTATGCATAGTTAAAGTCGTATATGGGTGAATATAGAAACTCTAATTATGGCCAAGAAAACTATGTATTTTTTATTTTAACATTTTTCGCTCCAAAATCGACCAAGCCTGATAGAGAAAGGGTGGAAATGAATGAAAGAAACCATGAAATCACAATTTCAAAATGTGCGTTTCACTTTATTCGTAGCTTTGGCCGTATGGCTAAAAACCTACATCATTACACGCACTAGCTTCGATTTAAAACTTGAATCTTTCATGCAAGAATTCATTTTATTCATTAGTCCATTAGCAGCATCATTACTGTTTGTGGGTCTTGCATTATTTGCAAAAGGGAAAAAACGTAACTATATAGCACTAGGAATTAACTTTATCTTAACGTTCATCCTTGTTGGTAACGTAATGTTCTACGGATTCTACAATGACTTCGTTACTTTACCAGTACTAGGACAAACATCTAATTTCGGAAGTTTAGGTTCTAGTGTGAAAGAATTATTTAACTTCAAAATCATCCTTGCATTTGCGGATATTATCGTATTCTTCGTTCTATTGAAGAAGAAAAAGAAAGATTTTGCACCGACAGAACGTGTAGCACGTCCGATGCGTTCCCTATACTTCGTGTCAACAGTTGCTATTTTCTGCGTAAACCTAGGACTTGCAGAAGCTGAGCGTCCTGAACTATTAACACGTTCATTCGACCGCGTTATGCTTGTTAAAAACCTAGGATTATATGTACACCAAGCATACGATCTTGGCTTACAAGCAAAATCAAGTTCACAAAAAGCGTTTGCTGATAGTAGTAAATTGCAAGAAGCAGAAAACTATGTGAAAACAACACAAAGTAAACCAGATCCAAATATGTTTGGTACTGCAAAAGGGAAAAACGTAATTGTTGTCTCTCTTGAATCATTACAAACATTCTTAATTGGTGCGCAAGTTAACGGACAAGAAGTTACACCATTCCTAAACCAATTTGCGAAAGAAAGTTATTACTTCGATAACTTCTTCCATCAAACTGGGCAAGGTAAAACGTCTGATGCTGAATTCTTAGTAGATACTTCAATGTATCCACTAGACCGTGGTGCTGTATTCTTCACACACG
The DNA here is from genome assembly GCF_036963225.1 of Bacillus sp. JJ783. Lineage (NCBI taxonomy): Bacteria > Bacillati > Bacillota > Bacilli > Caryophanales > Bacillaceae > Bacillus > Bacillus sp. JJ783. The sequence goes on from NZ_JBALMG010000036.1 coordinate 21,968, forward strand.
GTAATAACGAATATACAGCAACTCCAGAAATTTTACGTCAGCAAGGATATCACACATCAGTATTCCACGCGAACAACGCAACGTTCTGGAACCGTAACATTATGTATCCGGCACTTGGTTATGATCGTTACTACAACGAGCTTGACTACAAGATTACGCCAGAAACAAAATTAAATTGGGGATTAAAAGATATCGAATACTTCGATCAGTCTATCGATATGTTAAAACAAGTGAAGCAACCGTTCTATACTCGCTTCCTTACTTTAACAAACCATTACCCATTCACTTATGATGACAGTACGAAATTAATCGACGAGTACAACTCTGGTGATGGAGTATTTGACCGCTATATGGTAACAGCTCGTTATTTAGACGAAGCAATGAAACACTTTATTGAGCGTCTAAAAGCAGAAGGTATTTACGACAACTCTGTTATCGTATTCTACGGTGACCATTATGGTATTTCTGAAAACCATAACCGTGCAATGGCACAGTTCTTAGGAAAAGAAGAAATTACTACATTTGACCATATGAACTTACAAAAAACACCGATGTTTATTCACGTTCCAGGTCAAAAAGAAGGTAAAACAATTTCAAAACCAACTGGTGAAATTGACATTAAACCAACAATTCTAAACTTACTTGGTGTAGATTCTACGAATCAAATTCAATTCGGTCATGACGTATTCTCACCAGACAATAAAGGATTCGTTGTTCTTCGTGACGGTAGCTTCATTACAGATAAGTACATGTACACAAACAGTACATTCTACGACCGTAACACAGGTGAAGTTCTGCAATTACCGAAAGAAGAGGCTCAACCACTTATTGACCGTGCACAAAATGAGCTAAATATGTCAGACAAAATCATTGAAGGCGACTTACTTCGCTTCTCTGAAAGCAATAAGATCAAAACTGGCGAAGTAAAAACGGCTATTAAAGAAGAAAAGAAGAGCGCTGAGTAATCTCAGCCTCTTTTTTATTTTCCTCTCTACAAATTCTTCTATACATTAACTTTAAAATTACATAACCTTCACCTAATATTTACACCACGTTAACGAAACATCTTTATAATAAAATATGCAAACAAGGTTCCACATATTTCTTATCTCTCATCTTCAATAAGATCCCTTAGAGAAATATGCGCATCATTTGTTTTCAACTTTCTTATAATTGTCTTTCCAAGTGTTTTGTTTGCATAAATGAAACCTTTAAAGACGATGTCCCTATGAAAGATAGCTACCCTCCTTGTGCAACATTCCATACGAATGTTGCTTTTTTTTTTCAAAAAGCAGGATTCTTATTTCTCATTTTCGAATTTGTATATACAAAATGCTATAAGTCACCACTACTTCTCTATGATTTGCAAATAAATACATATACGTCATATGAAGAGAATTGCTTACATAAAAATAACTAGAGTGCTTTTTATTCATGTACTAACGAAAGGATGGGACGAAAATTGGCATACGAAAGATTTGTACTATGGAATGATGCAGTTATTGATACAACGAAACATCGCGCGTACATAGAACTTGAAGAAAGAGGTTTACAATTTGGCGATGGCGTTTATGAAGTTATTCGCCTCTATAACGGAAACTTTCACTTATTAGACCCACATTTAACAAGATTATATCGATCCATGGAAGAAATAGAATTATCACTCCCTTTCTCAAAAGCCGAACTCATCACCTTGCTCTACAAATTAATTGAAAACAATAATTTCCACGAAGATGGAACCATTTACTTACAAGTATCTCGTGGTGTACAAGCTCGAGCACATGCATTCTCATATGACACAACTCCGACAATCTATGCTTATATTTCAAAAAAGGAAAGACCAGCTTTATGGATCGAATACGGTGTACGTGCTATATCAGAACCTGATACGCGCTGGCTCCGCTGTGATATTAAATCGCTAAATTTATTACCAAATGTATTAGCTTATACGAAAGCTGAGCGCAAAGGTTGTAAAGAAGCACTTCTCGTACGAAATGGTATTGTAACTGAAGGTAGCCACTCTAACTTTTTTCTCATAAAAAACGGAACACTGTATACTCATCCAGCCAATCACCTTATTTTAAACGGCATTATTCGTCAGTACGTCCTTTCTTTAGCTAACACTCTTCAACTTCCTGTACAAGAAGAGCTTTTCAGCGTTCGCGATGTTTATCAAGCAGATGAATGCTTCTTTACGGGAACGACTATTGAAATTTTGCCGATGACCCATCTCGATGGAACTGCGATTCAAGATGGTCAAGTTGGCCCTATCACCAAATTACTACAAAGGTCCTTTTCTCAAAGCCTTTTAAAATCCAACAGCACATCTTCCTAAATACGAATAATCTTCTCATTTCTCGCATCAAATATATGTATTTAAATGGAAATCAAGGTGTGGATTTATGCCTTGATTTTTTCTTGTAATCTTTTTGTCATATTCAGATTCCCACATAAGTCTTGACAGTAATCGACATGCTCTTTAGAATTTTTAACAGTTGGTAAATATTTCTTAACTACATTACAGACAGAAAGGAATCGAAAAATTATGAAAAAATACCTTGCCGGTCTTGCGGCAGTGTCTGTAGCAGGAGGAGCAGCCCCTACACTTGATAGCGTTCAAGCTGCCCCTGAACAAAACACACAAAAAGCTGCTACACAAACTGTCCAAGCTTCCACATCAAACAATTCATCATATACGGTGAATGCTAGCGTGCTACATGTTCGCGCAGGATCAAGTACTTCTCACGACGTCATCTCTCGCGTTTATAATGGTCAATCATTAAACGTAATTGGAGAAGAAAATGGTTGGTTCAAAATTAACCATAATGGACAAACAGGCTATGTTAGTGGCGAATTTGTATCAAAAAATGGTGCAAAAACAAATAACAATGTAAGTACAGGTGGCAACAATAAAGTTACTGCTGATGTATTACGTGTACGTACAGCTCCTAACACTTCTAGTTCTGTTTCAGGACGTGTATATGAAGGACAAACTTTAAACGTAATTGGAGAAGAAAATGGTTGGGTGAAAATCAACCATAACGGACAAACTGGTTATGTTAGTAGCCAATTTGTATCAGGCGCTTCTTCAAATACTGGCTCTACAAGCAATAACAACAATAGTAACAATGAAGCAACTGTTCAACCAGCAAGCGGAAACTATACAGTAAATGTATCTTCCCTTCGCGTTCGTACAGGTCCTAGCACTTCTCATCCAACTGTAGGTTCTGTTAAACAAGGACAAGTAGTACAAGTTGTAGGCGAAGTTCAAGATTGGTTCAAAATCAATTACGCAGGACAAACAGCTTACTTAAGCAAAGACTACGTAACAAAAGGCGGCTCTAACGAAAACGTTACTCAAGGTAACAACCAAGAGCAAAATAATAATGGAACTGTTCAAACTGGTGGTACTTACGTCGTTAACGCAACATCTCTACGTGTTCGTACAGGCCCTGCTGCTTACCATAGTGTAATTGGCGGCGTGTTAAATGGTACAACATTAAACGTAGTTGGATCTGAAAACGGCTGGTTTAAAGTAAACTACCAAGGAAAAACAGGCTATGTTAGTAGCGAATTTGTAAAATTCGTTAAAGGTGGCACTGCTACTCCTGAACAACCGAAACAACCTGATCAAGGTGCAATTGGCGACTACTACATTAATGCTTCTGCACTAAATGTACGTAGCGGCGAAGGTACAAATTATAGAATCATAGGCGCACTTCCACAAGGACAGAAGGTTCAAGTAATCTCTGAAAACTCTGGATGGAGCAAAATTAACTACAACGGTCAAACTGGTTACATCGGAACACGTTTCCTATCTAAAACACCAGTTGGTGGCGCAGTAGATAATAAGCCTAACGACAACCAAAATAACAATCAAAATAATAACAACAATAACACTAATAATAGCGGTGACAGTTCTTCTCTACTTGCATACGCGAAATCTATGCAAGGCGTACCATACGTTTGGGGCGGTACTTCTGCTAATGGTGTTGACTGCAGTGGTTATATCTACCACGTATTTAAGAAATTTGGTCATAACATTAGCCGCCAAAGTGTTGCTGGATATTGGAGCAGCTTATCACAAACTTCAAATCCACAACCAGGTGACTTAATTTATTTCAAAGACACTTATAAAAAAGGCCCTTCTCACATGGGTATCTACCTTGGCGGGGGATCATTTATCCAATCTGGAGATAAAGGTGTAGCAATCGCTTCATTAAACAATTCTTATTGGAAAAGCCATTTCTTAGGGTATACGAAAGCACCTTAAGGTATAGTTTCAGAGCCTTCTAGTTTACTAGAAGGCTCTTTTTATTATGTGTTCCCTATATCCCCCTCCTTTTACTCTCTATCCACGAAAAAATAATGTATCCATTTTCCTATTTCGTACACTATATTCCATAAAAATTGTCCAAAACGTTATCATAATGAATATATTTCCACAAAAAACATAACCTATTTCATGTCAATTCATTTCATATGTGTTTTTTCAAAGAATTTTCTTTTTATTTAAACTTTTCGTTAGACGTTTGACCTCCGATGTCCATTATGATAAGTTACTTAAGATGTTATATTCGCAAAAGTATAGACAACTGGTTTATACACTTTTTTACTATGAGGAAGGAGCATACACTGCATGAATATTTTATGGGGAATTGGCGGCGTGATTGGAGTATTAGCAATCGCTTTCTTATTATCTTCCAACCGCAAAGCTATTAATTGGCGCACAATTTTAATCGCGCTAGCATTACAAATGACATTTTCATTTATTGTATTACGATGGGATGCTGGAAAAGCAGGCTTAAAAATTGCTGCTGACGGTGTTCAAGGATTAATCAATTTTTCTTACGAGGGAATTAAGTTCGTTGCTGGGGATTTAGTCAACGCAAAAGGACCTTGGGGATTTATCTTCGTTATTCAAGCACTACTTCCAATTGTATTTATTAGTTCATTAGTTGCAATCTTATATTACTTAGGTATTATGCAGAAATTAGTTAGTTTCATTGGTGGTGCATTAAGTAAACTTCTTGGAACTTCTAAGGCAGAAAGCTTAAATGCAGTAACGACTGTATTTTTAGGACAAACAGAAGCACCAATTTTAATTAAACCTTACTTAGCACGTTTAACTAACAGTGAGTTCTTCACTATTATGGTAAGTGGTATGACAGCTGTTGCCGGATCGGTTCTTGTCGGCTATGCAGCGATGGGCATTCCGTTAGAGCATTTATTAGCAGCAGCAATTATGGCAGCTCCATCAAGTTTATTAATTGCAAAACTAATTATGCCAGAAACAGAAAAAGTAGATAATAACGTTGAACTTTCTACAGAACGTGAAGATGCGAACGTTATTGACGCAGCTGCACGCGGTGCATCTGAAGGTATGCAACTTGTTATTAACGTAGCGGCAATGTTAATGGCTTTCATCGCATTAATCGCTTTATTAAATGGTCTATTAGGATGGGTTGGTTCTTGGTTCGATATTAAACTTAGCCTTGATTTAATCTTCGGTTACTTACTATCACCATTTGCAATCTTAATCGGTGTTTCACCAGGCGAAGCCGTGCAAGCAGCAAGTTTCATCGGTCAAAAACTTGCAATCAACGAATTCGTTGCATATGCAAACTTAGGACCACACATGGCAGAGTTATCTGCAAAAACAAATATGATTTTAACATTCGCAATCTGTGGTTTTGCAAACTTCTCTTCTATCGCAATTCAATTAGGTGTAACAGGAACGTTGGCTCCTACTCGCCGTAAACAAATTGCACAATTAGGGATTAAAGCAGTTATCGCTGGTACACTAGCGAACTTCTTAAACGCAGCAGTTGCAGGTATGATGTTCCTATAAATTCATGAAAGCCTCCTTTTTAAAAAGGAGGCTTTTTTATATAGTATAAACATAATTTTTATATATATTAAATCCTTTATGTCTAGATGTATAGACAATATGTTACAATAATTAGTATGTCTGTTTATTTTTTCTTGTACAAGAGGGATACTACTTGATGTCGCTCACTAAAAAAGGACTTCCAGCTACATGGTCCATTTCTTAATAATTGTGCATACTACAAATATCCAGCACGAATTATCTTTAAGGAGGAACGTTTCGTGAAAGATAAGTCCTATAAAGTCCTCTCTATGTGGATTTTACAAATTTTATTTTATTTTACTACTGTACATGTGACGAAATATGAGCACGCGCTCATTTTTACAATTATATATGTCATCATAAATGTACTATTCCTATTTTTAGCTGATAAAACAGCATTTATTTTCTTCATACTGGGAACCATTATTTCAGTATTCTATTTATTTTATGAAGCATGGCTTCACTTATGGAGTACATCAGATCAATGGGAATATATTATTACCCACTTCCTGATGGCAGCTAACTTCTTCATTGTTTATATTTCAACCCATCTATTAAAAAAGGTTATCCTTAAAAATAAAGAGTTAACTGAACGAGTGAGAGTGCTTGAGCAATACATTGGAGAATCAAAATTATTAACAAGACAAGAATTCGAAAGACGACAAGCATTATTAAAGGCTGCGATGAATCGTCGTAATGAAACAGGCATTATCATTTTCTTCGATTTCACTTCCTTTAGTAAATATACGAAGGAAAGCGTCATGGATCGTGTAGCTTCATTATTAGTTGATACAGTCAGAACTGACTTTGACCTTGCTGCTGAATATGACAGCAACACATTAGTCATTTTATTACAAAACACAATTAAAGCCGGTGCTGACATTGTAATGAACCGTCTACATCCAAAAATGAAGCAATGGCTTGCTGCTGAAGCAATTCAAGATATTAGAATAAAACGAGAACAAATCAATACAACAGGACATACCTCATTATGATGACACTCGTTATGCTTCTTTTATTTATTTTGTTTTGTGTACTTGTTTTCTGGATCAGCATCACATTTTCAATTAAATATGTATTAATTTTTACCGCCTTTCTATTCTCTGCTTTACTCGTTTATTACTCTTTCTTAACAATTGCGGGCTTAATCCATCGAAATAGTAAACGAAAAGATCGTACGCTAGAACATTATCCAAGTGTAGATATTTTAATACCCGCTCATAATGAAGGGGTTGTTATTAAAGATACATTAGAAGCAATGGCAAAGATTGAATACCCAGGCAAACTAAACGTTTATTTATTAAACGATAACTCTCAAGATGAAACACCTGAAATTGGCGATGATTTCGACAAAGCTTATGCTCATATTCATCACATTCGTGTACCACCTGGCGAACCGAAAGGAAAATCGCGTGTATTAAACTACGGCCTTAGCATTTCGGATGGTGAATATTTCTGTGTTTACGATGCAGATAATCAACCTGAACCACATGCACTGCGAATGCTCGTAGAACATGCTGAAACAACAAAGAATGCCGTTGGAGCAGTTGGACACGTTCGTACAGTAAATGAAAAAAGAAATTGGCTTACACGAATGATTTCATTAGAATTTCAGATTTTCCAGCTCCTTATGCAATCTGGACGCTGGCTATTATTCCAAACAGGTTCACTAACCGGAACAAATATGCTTCTTCGTCGTTCCGCATTAGAAGAACTTGGCGGCTATGACCCTTATGCAATCGCAGAGGATGCCGAATTAACATTAAGAATTACCCAAAAGGGCTATCTCTTACCAATCGTCCCGGAATCGATTACATGGGAACAAGAACCTGAGCATTTAAACATTCTTATTAAACAGCGTACACGTTGGCTTCAAGGAAACTTATACATTTTAGAAAAAATGTTTTCTTCGTTAAGCTTCTTTAAAGGAAAACTTCTCGTCCATTCCTTACAACAAGTTTTAGTGTATGTCGTATTTTGGCTATTCCTAATCATTTCAAACGTTTGGTTTGTAATTGGACTGCTCGGCATATTCCAAATTCAATATAGCATTCCATTACTATTTATGTGGTATGTCGCATATATTACATATGTTTCTCAATTATTTAGTGCCCAGAGCGTCGAACGAACCTTTACACCGACCAACATTTTCATAAGCGTCATTATGTACTTTACGTACGCACAGCTCTTTACGTATTTGTTTATTCGCAGTCTCATTCTTTACTTACGTGCAAAGAGCAAGAAACAAGTAATTGGTTGGGATAAAACAGTACGATTTAAAAAAGAAAAATAGATTTCATTAAAAAATAAGCACAGAGCGCCGTATGCTCTGTGCTTATTTTTTACCGTAATACTATATATCAGACAATACCCCTTAGCAGAAAGTTATTTCACGTCCATCCCCCAACGAACGATCGACCTTCATTTATATACGAAAAAGTGATTGCTATTTTTGTAGAACCAATTGCTTCTCTTGATGCTCTTTACGAGTTTCAGTCTTCGGTTCCGTGCTTTCTTGGGCATTTCGATGTGCCACACGTTTCAAGCAAATATGCTTCCACTTTCTTTCGTAACGTTTCATTATTCTAGTTGTCCCCCTTGAATGCGATTTAAAACTGTTTGAAATCGCTTACAGGAAATAATATAGCACATATACATAAAAGTGACAACACATTTCCGACATATTTTTGTCACAAATATGAATATAATGTGTAAAATATCGGATATTGTCGAACTATATCGATTTTTCTTTTTGAATTACCGATATCTATAGTATTCCGCAACAAAGTAATGCTTTTCCTACAATAGTATAGAACAGTGAAAAAGGACTGCCGACATTCGACAGTCCTAATACTATTTATATATGCAGAATTTTTTTCTTCTATTATTAATGTTGTTTCATACGTCCTTCTTTTTGCAGTTCTTTAAACAACGCTGCAATCATAAAGAAAATAACAAATACAAATGGGAATGCCGCAATAATCGACGCAGTTTGCAGCGCCTCTAATCCACCGACATACAATAAGGTTGAAGCTATCGCCGCTAGAACAATACCCCAAACCATTTTGATGCGATTTGGTGGGTTTAAGCTACCATGTGTCGTTAACATCGCTAGAACAAACGTAGCAGAGTCTGCCGATGTAATAAAGAATGTTGAAATAAGTAAAATAGCTAACACACATAAAGCCGGACCCATACTACCCATCTGGTCTAACATAGCAAACAATCCTACTTCTGTGCCCATTTCTTTAATTTGACCATATATATTCGCCCCGTCGAACAATTCCATATGAATACCTGTTCCTCCGAAAACAGAGAACCAAAGCGCACCAATTACTGTTGGTACGAGTAACACACCAATAACAAATTCACGAATTGTACGCCCGCGTGACACACGAGCAATAAACGTACCTACGAATGGTGACCATGCAATCCACCATGCCCAGTAGAAAATTGTCCATGACTGAATCCATTGATTTCCGCCTTCATTTAATGGACTTAAACGGAAACTCATACTTGGTAATTCTTGAATGTATGATCCGATTGTTGAAGTGAAATAATTCATAATAAAGTTTGTTGGACCTGCAAATAATACAATTATCATAAGTGCAAACGCTAAAATAATATTCGCATTACTTAAATATTTAATTCCTTTATCGAGTCCCGTTTGTGCAGATAGCATATAAAGAACAGTTACAATTCCGATGATTACTAGCTGCGTTGGTAATGAGTTTGGAATGGATGTTAAATAACTAACACCACCCGCAATTTGCTTTGCCCCAAGTCCTAATGATGTTGCCACACCAAATACTGTCGCAAATACAGCTAGAACATCAAACATATGGGCAATACGGCCATGTTCACCGCCTTTAAATAGTGGACCCACTGTCGCACTAATTGTACTTGCTCTTCCTTTTCTAAATGTAAAATACGCAATACATAATGCTACAAGTGCATATAATCCCCACGGATGTAATCCCCAGTGGAAAAACGAGAAACGAAGTGCAAGACGTGCACTCTCTTCAGTCGCACCCTCTCCAAACGGAGGTGTGTATAAATGATTCAACGGTTCTGCAACGCCCCAGAAAACCAAACCGATTCCCATACCGGCACTAAATAACATAGCAAACCATGTCATATAACTATAATCAGGTTCATCATCATCTTTACCTAAACGAATCGAACCGTACTTAGAAACAATTAAGAAAATAGCAATTCCTAAGAAAATAGAAACGGAAATAATATAGAACCATCCAAACTTACTAACTAACGCAGCTTGAATTACAGTCGTTACATTTCCTAAGCTACCTTTTCCAATAATAGATTCGGGAATAATCCCCCAAAGTGTAAATGCAATGCATAATGTTAATGAGACAATAAATGTTTTCGTCAGTTTCCTCATCAAATCCCCCTTCGTATGTTTCATTTCTTGTAAATATCATAAATTCCGATGTGTTAAATCGGATAGAAAACCATAGTTTTTGTGGTGATTCTCTTTCGGCTCTCTCAAGTTTGCCTTCACCAATTAGAGTTCTTATGGACAGCCTTACCTTCCGTACAACCTTTTCACTCTGCAAGAGCTACAAGATTGGAATACTACTGTCAAATTGTGTGAGAAAAATGCGGTTGGGAAGAGATTTTCCCAAAAAAGGATGTGTTACAGTTTTAAAAAAGGGCAGATTTATTCTTTACAACCCTTTCTTCTTGTAACAATTATGCGGTTTTTTTGCTAGTATATAGCGCGTGTTTATAACTTCACAAACGAGATGTTTATGTTTATATAACTATATTACCCATAAAACGGTAAAATACTCAAGGAGCGTAACTGTATAGTAATCATTACGTAATACTCTTGTAACATTCTTATTTGCACCGAAAAATTATGTTGTATTAAATATTTTGAATATAACTAGAAACCTACTAATTATATGGAATGAAAAACGCTTTCCTCTAATTCTAGCTATATTACAAATTGTTAACGACTTATTACGAATGGTTTGTAATTGTGTGTTTTCCCAAATTCCGAAAAAATCTGTTGCTATAATGAGGACACGAAAACAAACGCAATGGAGGCTATCATGAAAAAATTAATTGGAATAGCAACAGCAGCAGTTTTTGGTCTTGGGATTTTCACCGCATCTGCTAACGCAGAAACTGTTGTAAAAACAGACGTACTAAACGTACGAGAAAACCCTACTACTGAATCAAAAGTTGTCGGTAAATTACAGAATGGTCATAAATTAGATGTTCTAAATACAGAAAACGGATGGTCACAAATCAAATTAGATGGTAAAGACGCATTCGTAAGTGCAGAGTTTACAAAGAACTCTTACTATGTAACAGCTAACGTATTAAATGTGCGTGCTGAAGCGAACACAAACTCAGAAATTCTTGGAACGCTTAAGAAAGACGATATGATCGAAACAACGAACCAAGTACAAAATGAGTGGTTACAATTTGAATATAACGGGAAAACGGCTTATGTCCATGTTCCTTTCTTAACAGGTACAGCACCTGTTATTGAGAAACAAGAAACGCCAGCTCCTGCTAAAGCTGCAGCACCAGCTAAGGCTCAAGCACCTGCACCAGTAAAAACAGCTGCTAAGCCTGCTGTGAAAGCTGCTGAAACTAGCGAACCTTCTAATGGTCGTGAGTTAACTGTTGTAGCTACAGCATATACAGCTCATCCGAGCGAAAACGGTGGCACATACGGCGGCCGTGTATTAACTGCAATGGGTCATGACCTAACAGCGAACCCAAACATGAAAATGATCGCTGTTGACCCGAAAGTAATCCCGTTAGGATCTAAAGTATGGGTAGAAGGTTATGGAGAAGCAATCGCTGGTGATACTGGCGGTGCAATTAAAGGTAACCGTATCGACATTCTACTTGGATCAGATAGCGCTGCTAACAAATGGGGACGCAAAACTGTTAAAGTGAAAATTTTAAAATAACCAATGACTGCTAAATTACAGCCGGTTCTCTTTATTGAGAGCTGGCTTTTATTTTTTTATAATAGCTATAAGGAGGTTATGTCCATGAATATACAAGCAAAAGTAGACTGGGTCGGTACACCAAAACCGTACATATATAAAGATGATGTAACATATGATGCAATCGCAATTGACTTCTCGCTAACAAACGATGACAATCGCTATAAATTAATTGTGCTCAGCGATGAAGAAACTACACATTACAAACTCGTACAATACGGAATAAAACCAGGCTCTCAAAAGCCATTCCCTATTGATATTCCATTCGAGCAAGAGATGCTACCAATTATAAAACAAATATTACATGATCCATATGTAAAAGCGGTATTACAAGAATCACGCTCTTAATTCCCAAAAAGGATGTTCCTAGTAGGAAAGTTCAACTAGGCAACATCCTTTTTTGTAATCCAAATTTCATTTTTTCTGTTTTGAGCATTTTTTGTTTATAATGGTAAAGGAAAGAAATCTGTGTACGGAGGAATATTATGCTGCAAGACTCAATTACGAAAGATGAAATTATGATGATTGCGAATGAGTTCGTTCAAGGGCTTGATCCACAGCAAGTTGCTGATCAAGAGCATGTCGCTACAGCTCGGCACCTATATCGTAGTGGTGTTGTCTATAACGTTGACTTTGATGGCTATACACTATCCGGAACTGTAAATGCTGAAGGCAGTGTATATAGCGTTCACATCCCGATTCGTAATGTCACTGAAAGCTATTGCGATTGCTTCGCGCCAACGCAATGTCAGCATATGCTTGCTGTGTTACTATCTGCAGCTTCTAGTTTTGGGCAGGTAGGAGATGTATTAACTTTATTCAAAAATAATACAAAACCTTCTCTTCCTCCTATTCGAACTGCACGACAAGTATTGCAATCATCAGCTTTTGAAGAAATGGATTATAAAAGTTGGCAAACATACTTTGAAAATGAATATGAATCATTTAAAAAAGAACAAGCGCGGCTCACTTATAAACAAATGTATTTTCTTATGAGTCTTTTTACAGACTTCTATACAAAATTAGAGCGGAAAGCTCCGCGCATCGTTGCTATTCATGAATTATTTAAGTTGCACGCGGCACTTTATTGCTTTCAAAAATTATTAGAAGAAATTCAAGAATTTGAAGCAAACAAACTATATTCTTATCACCAACCAGTTAACGTCGTTCGCCTATTCGTTGATAAAGTTGAATCTACCGTTAGGGACCTAAAAACAGAGGAGATTCCAGAAGAATCCAAACCGATTTTACAAGAAACAGCGCGGCTCATACATGAAGCATTCTTCTCTACCGATGCCTATACACAAGAGCGATTCTTCATTTATCGTCACCTATGGGGTGAACTGTTAAGAACAGAAGAGCAGCTACAAGAAGAAAAAAAACGAATCGATACTAAAATCAATCCACTTTCCAAAGCATTAGCATCTTCTCACCTGCTCTTTTTAAACGGTGAAGATGTATCGGCAATGGAATTACTGGAAAAACAGCCTGCTTCTGTTGTGAGCCTTTACTTCTATTGGTTAGAAGAGTTATTAAGTGCGATGGAGTGGGACCGCGGGAAAGATTGGCTTTCCTTTACTTATAAACAAGTAAAAGAAACGATAACGGAACAAGAAAATACCGTCTTCATACAAGATATCGTTCGATTATTTGTGATGATGTATGAGACATATGCAACGCATACGAATGAACAAGCGGGATTAGAAATGATTTTACAAGAACTATTACCGTATAGTTTCACAAATTATGAACAATATGTACTTGCGAAGAAACAATACCATGCATGGACGGAGCTTCAGCTCTTATATGGATTCGAAGTAATCGAACTTTTGAAAGAACCATTGAAAGATATTGAAAAAGAAGCGCCCGAAGCAGCACTTCCTCTTTATCACCATGCCGCAATGGAAGCAATTGAAGAGCGAAATCGCAAATCATATAAACGTGCCGTTCGTTACTTAAAGAAATTACGTATGCTTTATAAACGACTGAAACGAACTGATGAATGGGATGCTTTCATTATTCATATCGCTAACTTACATTCACGTCTGCGTGCACTACAAGAGGAATTACGGAGAGGAAAATTAATCGATGATCATACAAACTGAAGTAACAATTAGGCTCCAGCACGTTAGTCAAGGTTGGTTCCTTTGGGGAGAAGATGATAGCGGTACGCTCTTATCCGTAGCAACTTGGAAAAAAAATGCATTCGCATGGCACTCTACTTCCTTCTACGGAACGTTTTTAAAAGAAGCAACGTATGAGGGAAAACAAGGCGTTATGTTAACGAATGCACAGGCATTTGAATACATCGCAAATAAACCGATGAATTCATTTGCAAATATGCAAATGAACGGTCCTATTACGGCACTTACAAAGGACGCAAGTGAATTATGGGACGCTTTCGTCAGCGGCAGCTTCGCACCTGACATGAAGCATTGGTCTCAGCAGCCATCTTGGAAAGTTCAGACTACCTCAATTGAAGATGACATGTTAGCATCGCTTTTCTCTGCCGCTGTGAACGAAAGTATTTTGCAAGATGCTCGCTCAAATGACGGATGGGAAGATGCAAAGAGACTATATGAACATTACGACTTTACGAAAAGGCAATTGGAAGCAGCACTACATGAAGAAGATTGGCTTCGAAAAATTGGTTACATTGAAGATGATCTTCCATTTACAGTCGGCTTAAGACTACAAGAACCGCAAGAAGAACTTGAAATGTGGAAGCTTGAAACAATAGTTACACCAAAACGTGGTGCGCATCGCATATATGTATATGAAAGTATCGATTCCTTGCCAAAACGATGGCACGATTACGAAGAACGGATTCTTGAAACACAAGAAGGATTCAGTAAGCTCGTACCGTGGCTAAAAGAGGACGACAAGTTCCGAGAAGAACTCTTTGAAACGGAAGCTTGGAACTTCTTAACCGAAGCAAGTAATGAATTACTCGCAGCAGGTATTACAATTTTACTACCATCATGGTGGCAAAATTTAAAAGCAACAAAACCGAGGTTACGTGTACAGCTGAAGCAAAGTACAGCACAAACACAGTCTTTCTTCGGCATGAATACGCTCGTTAATTTCGACTGGCGCATTTCAACGGACGGAATTGATTTATCAGAAAGCGAATTTTTCGAACTCGTTGAGCAGAACAAACGTCTTTTCAATTTAAATGGTCAATGGATGAGACTTGATCCTGCCTTTATTGAAGAAGTAAGAAAACTAATGCACCGTGCCGATAAATATGGACTAGAAATGAAAGACGTGTTGCAGCAACATTTATCGAGCACGGCGGAAACAGAAATTGTAGAAGACGATAGTCCGTTTAGCGATATTGAAATCGAACTAGATGGATATTATGAAGAACTTTTCCAAAAGCTTCTGCACATTGGAGATATTCCAAAAGTAGATACACCATCTTCGCTACAAGCAACACTCCGCCCGTATCAACAACACGGGATTGAATGGTTGCTATACTTACGAAAGCTTGGATTTGGGGCATTATTAGCCGATGATATGGGGCTTGGAAAAAGTATTCAAACGATAACTTACTTACTATACGCTAAAGAAAACAATCTCCAAACAGGTCCTGCATTAATTGTGGCACCAACATCAGTCCTTGGAAATTGGCAAAAAGAATTTGAGCGTTTCGCACCAAGTTTACGTGTTCAGTTACACTATGGTAGTAACCGAGCTAAGGATGAGTCATTTAAAGATTTTCTTCAATCAGCAGATGTTATATTAACTTCTTATGCATTAGCTCAGCTTGATGAAGAAGAACTTAGTACGTTATGCTGGGACGCTGTTATTTTAGACGAAGCACAAAATATAAAAAACCCACATACGAAACAGTCGAAAGCAGTAAGAAACTTACAAGCAAATCATAAAATTGCTTTGACTGGTACACCAATGGAAAACCGACTTGCTGAGCTTTGGTCTATTTTCGACTTTATCAATCATGGGTATCTCGGAAGCTTAGGACAATTCCAGCGCCGCTTCGTCACACCGATTGAAAAGGACCGCGATGAAGGAAAAATCCAGCAAGTTCAACGATTTATCTCGCCGTTTTTACTGCGTCGTACGAAGAAAGATCAAACAGTCGCATTAAACTTACCAGATAAACAAGAACAGAAAGCTTATTGTCCACTAACTGGTGAACAGGCTTCCTTATACGAACAACTTGTTCAAGATACATTGCAAAATGTAGAAGGATTAAGCGGAATTGAAAGACGCGGATTTATATTACTTATGCTGAACAAGCTAAAACAAATTTGTAACCATCCAGCCCTTTATTTAAAAGAAGAAGAACCACAAAATATCGTCGAGCGCTCTATGAAAACAAAAACGGTAATGGAGCTCATCGAAAATATAAAAGACCAAAATGAAAGTTGCTTAATCTTCACTCAGTACATTGGTATGGGGAACATGCTAAAAAGTATGTTAGAAGAAACATTTGGTCAGCGCGTCCTCTTCTTAAACGGGAGCGTACCGAAGAAAGAGCGTGACAAGATGATTGAGCAGTTCCAAAACGGAACGTATGACATCTTCATCTTATCGTTAAAGGCCGGTGGAACAGGATTAAACTTAACTGCTGCCAACCATGTCATTCACTATGACCGTTGGTGGAATCCAGCTGTAGAGAACCAAGCAACAGACCGTGCTTATCGCATCGGTCAAAAACGCTTCGTTCACGTTCATAAACTTATTACAACAGGAACACTTGAAGAGAAAATTGATGAAATGTTAGAACGAAAACAATCATTAAACAACGCCGTCATTACAAGCGATAGTTGGATGACCGAACTATCAACAGACGAACTAAAAGAATTACTTGGCGTATAAAGTGAAACTTTAATCAGTGGGGGTTTTGTTCATCCCCCACTGATTATTAGCCTTCACCAATCGGGCGTTTACGGGCTGTTAATCTCCCACCTAACTTCTTTGATCCAGCTGAATTTTGAGGTGGGAGTTTTACTGCCCGTTAATGCGGGATAAGGTGGATAAATGAAAAAGGAGCAAATCTCTAACTGAGATTAGCTCCTTTTTCTATGCCAAAACCAATTGCTTATTATAATTCCTGTTAACCCGCCGCACGTATCAAGCAATGAATCTTGCCACATCGGTGTACGGTCTCCCGTAAACCATTGATGAATTTCATCAAGTGTTGCATACCCCGCAACGAAAAGGAGGGCGTATGCAAAGCACCTTTTTCTCGAATAACCCGATTGATGAAAAGCATAATACGTCAATGAACCGAGCATAAAGAACACCATAAAATGAGCACCTTTACGAAGGAAAAACTCAACAAATCCACCTACACCTTTATTTGCGATACTAACAGGTGTACCTCCGCCATAATCGATAGATACCCATGAAAAATGCTCTTTCACAAACTCAACATTTATATATTGCTCAATATCCGAGCGCATATCCTGTTTTTTATATGGCTGTGCTGAAGAATAGAAAATAATCCCCATCCATAGTAATACAGGAATCCAAAATAACCATTTACGATTCATTCTCCGGAAAACTCCTCTCTTAGTCTTTTAAGAGTAACAAAAAAAAGAAAAAATTTCACGCCAAAACATGACATTTACCACCTATTTATAAAGTGAAAGGGGGTGATAAACATGGCAATTGAAACAATCGTAATGGATTTAACTTTACGTCTCGTATTAAACGGAGGATTAGACAAAAACGGTAAAACAGTTTTTAAGAACAAGCAATTCAAACGTGTGAAAACAAATGCAGATTTAGGAAAAGTGCATGAAGTAGCACGCGCTCTTGCTTCACTACAACAATCATCACTTCACGCTGTACAACTTGTAAGCACGTCAGATCTTTCTAACCTGTAATTAAAAAGGAGGGAATAAAGCATGCAAGTACTAGAGTTAATTTTCGTGAAAGAAGATGGAAAAACAGTTGCCTTTTCTATCGATAATCCCATTACACCAGTAAATGAACAAGTCGTAAATCAAGTAATGGATACCATTCTTTCTTCATCTGTATTTTCATCAATTGGTGAAAATACTCGTAAAAAAGGAGCTCGCCTCGTAGAAAAAACTGTATCTGAAGTTCAGATCACTCCGTAAATCAAAAAGGCGAATCTGCATTATTTTGCAGATTCGTCTTTTTTCTTCGGCATTTCAATTGGGATAAAGATATTTGAAAAACCAACACAAACATACTTATAATTCTCTCCGCCTAAATCAAACTCTGTCGTATATGTTGAGAAGAAAATATAATCATTTCGCTTTGTATAATGTTCGATTAATAATCCAACTTGTGGTTCAACATACTTATTTGCCAATTTTTTTCCCGCCGATGCTAAGTCGCCAAGTATACCCTCTTTGTTTTCTTTCTCAAACTCTTCTAGCTTCTTACTCACATCATTACGCTTCATAAATTGTTTTGCTGCCCAATCCGTATATTCTCCCTTACCCGGATTACTGTTTGCTAAATAAACTAAGAGAACAACAGCTAGAGCCATAATAATATACTTTTTCTTCATGCTATATCACCGCCTACTCTTTTCTATTTTCATATATATGTACAAGCGATGCAAATTAGAAAGACTATCATCTATTGATTGTAAACGAACCGTAAAAATTTACAATACGCAATAGAAGATTAATAATAACTTTACATAATTCATATATAATTATATTCGAAACAATAATTTTATAAGGGAGGATTTAGAATCATGGATAATGAAAATGATATTTTTATTTCTAGCTCTACAATGATGCTCGAACCTTGTAAACACCCTTATTACCGGACAAAAATTATCGACAGTAGCGGAAACCATTTGCACTCTTGCCACACAAGTCTACAACTCATCAAGAAATATTGTCTAACACATATTCATTCTACTTACCAAGG
Organism: Bacillus sp. JJ783; assembly: GCF_036963225.1. Classification (NCBI taxonomy): domain Bacteria; kingdom Bacillati; phylum Bacillota; class Bacilli; order Caryophanales; family Bacillaceae; genus Bacillus; species Bacillus sp. JJ783. The sequence goes on from NZ_JBALMG010000036.1 coordinate 40,718, forward strand.
TAGACGTAATGCAGTCCAAATAAACTTTAAGCTCAAACAAAATGTTCCGATTCCGATTAATCACAAAGAATACATTTGCGTTTTCCCAACAGAATCTCCTTCGTCTCCAAACTGCATTTGGTTGTTCTATAACCATATAGAGGAGATAGGGTTTTCCAAAAAAACTAACAAAGCTAACATTCATTTTTTTAACGGAACTACCATAACAATACAAATAGGTTCTCATAAGTTACAGCAACAATTTTTAAAATCTGGACATGTATTATCCCGAATGAACATGAAAGATTCACTACCTTAAAATAAATAGACTGGAAGGCAACATTTTCTCGCCTTCCAGTCTTATTGTTACTTCCTTACACTATCTCTCATTTTCTCAAGTGCTTGTCGATATACCCATCTCGTTTGATAGTACGTCATCCCCATTTCAGTAGCTATCTCTCCCATCGTTTTCCCTGTAAAGAATCGCTCTGAAATGATGTGCCTCTCCCTCTCATCTAACACGCTCATAAAGTCCTTCGCCCTCGTTCCCACATCTTCATACCCAAATCGTTCACCATACTCTCCGGTACACACATACCTCTCTTGCACTACACATTCTTTCTTCAACCTCTCCAATATATAACCACGTACCGTTACAACCGCATAAGCAGGAAAACTACCTTTCTCCTCCTCATACCTTTCATACGCATGCCAAAGACCAATTAAACCACATTGATAATACTCTTCATAATCTTGGTAAATATGTAACCTCTTTATTTGATTTACAATCATACCTTCATACAAAACAACCGTATCTGTAAAAGTCGCTGGCTTCACACAGTGCCCGTTTCTAAAAGGTATACCTCTTCAGTATTCCGCGGTACCTCTACAATATAAAATGAGAAAGGAAATTTCATTGTGAGTAATTTCAAATAATACTGCCGGAATTTGAAATTACACTAGGCAGTATTTGAAATTCTGCTTGGGGTATTTGAAATAGGGGTAAAAATAAAAAAGGTGACTC
>NZ_JBALMG010000036.1:41757-60064 GCF_036963225.1 Bacillus sp. JJ783
GAGTCACCTTTTTTATTTTATTATTGGAACATACCTTGTAACGCACCCAGTCCAAGAGTTAAGACAAAGAAGACAATAGTAATAGTTGTTGCCTGCTTTTTACTTAAACTTGCCGTAATTTGAAGACCTAACCACGTTATAACAAATCCCCAAATTGTAAATACTTCAAATTTACTTGCAATACCTTTTACAACCCCGCTACTTGAAGCAAAGATAGGACCTAATCCAGTATACATTTCTTGTCCTGATCCACCTAAAACAAACGCTAAAACCGTATTCAACAATACGCCAAGTAATGAAATAATGCTTGAATATACGCTAATTGTTAATAATTTCTTATAAGAAGTATCATTGCTCATAAACATCATTAATACTTTATACACCGCTGCACTAATGAAGAAACTTATCCCCATACCTAAAGCACCAATTCCGAATCCCATACCAAACGTCACTGCAGGTGGAACGTCAAAACCTAACTCCTTATTAAGCTTAATGGCTTCTGGGGTTAAAGAGCCTACATAAGCAGCAAGTCCACCAATAATTGCTCCTAATAAAACAAGTATCCAAAACGCACCCCAAACCGCATTACTAGTCTTCATTCTCTCAAACTGCAAACCTGGAGATGTAATCATTCCTAATAATGATGGCTTCTTCGCACCTACATTTTGCGTATTAATATTCGCTTCCATTATAACGCCTCCTTATTATATTGGCATATTAGGTAAAAATGCCGCAATTAACATAACAATTGCCGCTAAGAATACTGCCTTAATAATGAATAAAATGATAATCGGAACAGCTGCTTTCACTTTACTTAATCCAGCTGTAACTTGTAATCCCAACCAAATTAATACTAAATTCCATAAATAGAACAATTCAATCGTATTACCGATTCCATATGCCATTGAACCTTGTTCAAATAATGGCCCCAAGCTTGTATATTGCGTTGCTCCACCATCTAAAATTAAAGCTATAACGCCATTAATAAGTCCACCAAGAATAAGAACAATATTCGTATATATAACAATCGTTAATATTTTTTTATAAGACGTATCATTTCCAAAGAACATCATAAATATTTTATAAATAGCTGCGACAAATAATGCACCAATCATTGTTCCTACAAAGCTTGATACACCACCATAAATAACTTCTGACGTAAGAGAACTCTTTCCAGAAAATTCACCTAATTCTTTCTGCAGCTTAATCATTTCAGGTGATGTGTTCACGACATAAGTCGTCAAACTGCCTACAAGTCCTTGTAACAATGCAACTAAGAAAAACATACCCCAAACTTTTTCGCTCGTCTTCATTCGCTCAAACTGTAAGCCTGGAGATGTAATCATTCCAAATAATGACGGCTTCTCTCCACCAACTTTTTGCGTATTAATATTCGCTTCCATTATAACGCCTCCTTCTATTTATATAACCCGTTCTAACGGGCGGTTCACATCCTCATGTAGAGGCTACGAACCGCCCACTAGAACGGTAACGTGTAGTAGAGAGCCCCCTCTCTACTACACTATTACTTACTCATAACGCAGTGCTTCAATTGGATCTAATTTCGCAGCTTTGTTTGCTGGAATTAATCCGAAGATAATACCAAGTGTCATAGAGAACAATACGCCTCCAACGACAACTTCCCATGAAACGAGCGGTGGCCACTTCGCAAATGTGGAAACAATATATGCCCCGCCATACCCAAGACCAATTCCTATCAAACCACCTAGAAGCGTTAACATAACTGCTTCAATTAAGAACTGTAATAAAATTTTACTACGTGTTGCTCCAAGTGCTTTACGTACTCCAATTTCACGCGTACGCTCCGTTACAGATACGAGCATAATGTTCATAACGCCAATACCACCAACGACTAATGAAATACCAGCGATACCGCCGATAATCATCGTCATAATACCAGTTACTTTAGAAACATTTTCTTGGAATTCTTTTAAATTCACCAGTTCATATTTACCTGGAATTTCACTTGGCTTACGACTATTTAATACATCAACAGCTTGTTTCCCAGCTACTTCTAAATCGTCTACATTTTTAGCTTGAATTGCGATATTTTGAATATCATCTGTTCCATATAAAACAGGCCATAACGTAAGGGGGATTAACGCTTCTTCCATTTCAAATCCCATAAACTCATTATCAGATCTATACACACCAATAATTTGCATTGGCTGCCCCTTCATCTCAATAATTTGTCCAACTGGGTTTACGTCCTTAAATAACGTCTCTTCTGTTTTTGTACTAATCATCACAACGTTATTTGCATGAGAAATATCTGATTCATTTAAAGTACGTCCCTTTACGACCTTTACTTTATTAACTGCAAAATATTCATTATCAAGACCAATAACATTCAGATTTGCTTTTTTATCATTTACATCAAGTACCTCTGAATTCTGGTTTGTCGTAATAACGTGTGAAACATCTTTCACTTGTTTTACTTCCAAAATATCCTCTTCAGTTAACTTCGGTATTTGAAATCCACCCATAGCAAACTCATCATTAATATCTGGTTTAAATTGAATTGGCATAAGGTTATTACCACCAGAACCTGCGAATTTCGACTTCAACATCGCTTCTCCGCCTTGCCCAATTGCAACGACAGTAATAATAGAACCAACGCCGATAATAATACCGAGCATCGTAAGAGCTGAACGCAGTTTATGAGCTAAAATAGAAGATAGGGCAATTTTTATACTATCTAGTAAACTCATACCGCACACCTTCTATCTTCTGTAATTTTCCCATCTCGCAGTACAATGCGGCGGGAAGAATACGCTGCTACTTCCTCTTCATGTGTAACCATAACAATCGTCGTACCTTCTGCATTGAGCTTTGTGAAAATATCCATAACTTGTGCACCAGACTTCGTATCGAGCGCACCTGTCGGCTCATCGGCCATAATAAACGTTGGGTTATTCGCAATCGACCTTGCAATCGCGACACGCTGCTTCTGTCCACCTGATAACTCACTCGGCAAATGATGAACTCTGTCTGATAAACCAACCTTGCTAAGTGCGTCCAGAGCTCTTTGACGACGCTCTGCTTTCTTTACTCCACCATAGATGAGCGGAAGTTCAACGTTTTCCACCGCAGAAAGACGTGGTAATAAATTAAAGTGCTGGAACACAAAACCGATATACTCATTACGAATTAAAGCTAGTTTTGACTCGTCTGCTGTTAAGATATTCACATCATTCAGCATATATTCGCCCTCTGTTGGACGATCTAAACAACCGATAATATTCATAAGCGTTGATTTACCTGAACCAGATGGTCCCATAATCGAAATAAACTCACCGCTTTGAATCGTTAAACTAATACCATGTAAGATCGGCACTGCCAACTTCCCTTGATAATACGTTTTAGAAATATTATTTAACGTAATCATTTCTCTTTCACTTCCATTCCGTCATACACGTTGTCGGAAGGATTTTTAACCACCTTTTGCCCCACTGTTGCGCCTTCAACAATCTCTGTCCAGTCTCCATCAGTAGCACCTTTTTTCACATTTTGTTTACGAAGCTTTCCTTTTTCTTCGATATAAACAAATGCATCTTCGCCTTTTTCTACAATGCTCTTAGTTGGAACAGCAATCATCTTCTTATTCTCTAAATTTACTTGCAGCGAAACGTGATAACCTGGAGATAAACCATCTTGGCTATCAAGACTTGCTTTATATGTATATTGAGACATATTTTGAGTTCCCTCACCAGCAGCTTGAGCCATCTCTGCACTCGTTGGGAATTCACTTACTTCCGTAATCTTACCTGTCCACTTCTTCTTATTATTTGCTTTCGCAGTTACAGTGAACGTTTGATCTTTTTGAATTTGTGACTTTTGAAGCTCTGTTAAAGTCCCTTGAACTTGGAACGGGTCTTTAGAAGCTACTTGTAAGAATGCTTTCCCTTGACCACCTAACGCCTGAGCTGAACTTTGCGCTGCATCTTTATCTAACTTTTGTACAACACCAGTAAAATTACTATAAATCGTAAGTTCGTTCTGTTTTTTACTTAACTCTTCTTTTTGTAACTTTCCTTTTTCTTTCTCAAGGTCAGTTGTCTTTTGTGCCATTTCTAACTCACTTACTTGCTCTTCCATTTGGTCTGTTACTTCTTTCCCAGCCCCACTATCTTTTACCTTCTTAATTTCTTTCTTCAATGAATCAATCTTCTTTTTCCCTTGATCGTAACGCATATCAGCCATCTTCTGATCAAGATCAGCTTGCTTCATTTGAAGATTAATTTCTTCATTATCATAAGAGAATAATTTCGTTCCTTTTTCTACTTCTTGTCCTTCTTTCACTGCAATATCTTTCACTTTTCCTTTAGTCGGATCCGCATAGAAACTTTCAATATTTCCTGGCTTCACTTGACCAGAAATTAATTTCGTATTATTAAGCTTACGCTCTGTCACTTTCTCAAAACTTACAGCATCTGTCTTCGCCGTACCTTTCTTCTTACCTTGCATAACAAAAATATTAACTGCTGCAACAATAACAATTAGTGCAATAACCCCGATAATAATCCATTTCTTCTTCTTGTTTGGAGTACGAACCGTATTTGGTAACATATTCTCGCTCCTTTTTATATCTTATAGTTTAATAGATATTTAATTATATAAAACTTTCTGAAAACAAGAGTTCCACTTACATTGTTACACTCATTTTACAAAGTTTTACACAATCATTTATATTGTAACAAAAATACCAATGATTAGAAATATGACATCCTATCTTTTAAGATAGTTTTAAGGAAAGATTATATTATATAGAAAAAGCCATCCAAAATGATAATTGGATAGCTTTTCTGAATAAAATATTACGCCGCTTTAGGAGCTTTTCTCTCATGTCCCATTTGAACGATTAGCAAGAATACTGTTGATAAAATACCGCCTGCTAACAGTAATATGAAGCAACCATCCCAGCCAGAACGATCAACAATAATACCAATTGCTGCGTTTGCTACGAAGCTTCCTCCAACATAACCGAACAGACCACACATACCAACTGTTGTACCTACTGCAAATTTCGGTACTAATTCCATTGCACTTAAACCAATTAAAAACTGTGGTACATAAATTAAACAACCGATAACAGAAACTGCAATACTCACAACAAGTATGCTAGTCGCTTGCCAATATACAACCGTACCAACAACAACCCCGGCCATACTCATAACACATAATGGCATACGTTTCCCTTTAAATAATTTATCGCTTAAAAATCCAACAATTAAAGAACTTGGAATCGCTGCTGCCTCAAATATTGAATACGCCGCATGCGCTTCTGTTTTTGTAAAACCTTTAACTGTTGTTAAGTAAATTGGTACCCAGTTAATAACACCGAAGCGAATTAAGTAAACAAATGCATTGGCAATACATAAGAACCAAACAAATTTATTTTTCACTACATATTTCATTAAAATTTCTTTTGACGACATCTTATTAGCATTATCTGCTTTTTCAAGATTTTCATAGTCATTACGATACTCATCAATTGGAGGAAGACCTTCAGATTCTGGTGTATCCTTCGCATTAATCCATACTAGAACTGAAATCACCATAGCGATAATCGCTGGGAAAATAAATACGCCACCTTGCCAATGACTTTCACCAAAAATGCCTACACCAATTCCAATGAATGGCGGAACAAGTAATCCACCAACGTTATGTGAAATATTCCAAAGACCTGTTTTCGTACCACGTTCTTTCTTTGAAAACCATTTCGTCATAACAATACTACAAGGTGGTGCTCCCATACCTTGTACAATACCGTTTAGAACAAGTAAAGTTAAAATCATCCCAAAGGAAGATGCATAGCCGAAACAAATATTAACAAGCCCAGATAAAAATAAACCTACTGCAATAAATCGTTGAGCAAATGCCTTATCCGATAAATTCCCCATGAAGAATTTACTAAGTCCATAAACAACAGCCATTACTGCCCCTAATAAACCGATTTGTGTCGTGCTAAATCCGAACTCGTCTACTAAATACGTAGTAGATAAATTAAAGTTACTACGAACTAAATAATAAGCTGCATATCCAACTGAAATCCCGATTAACACACGAATACGTAGTAATTTATATACACGGTCGATCATATCCGCTGGTAATCTCTCAATTGTAGGTGCTGGCTTAAGCCATTTAAACATATTCTCTCGTCTCCTTTTCTCACTGCTGAGAGAGACGTTGTCTATTCCATATCTCGATTATTCCACTATTTGATATATTTTTGTTCGTCCTTCTAACCGGCTGACCTTCTATCTCTTTCTGATTCTTCGCAAACATCGTTGGTACGCCAAACGAAACTTTTTCTAAAATGTGCCCCGCTTCTTCTGATAAACAATAATCAATAAATAAGTCCGCAATAAAACCACTCGGTGCACGCTTCAGTTTCGAAATCGCATTAACAGATAATCCTGTTTGCTCAGGTTCATTACTTACAATAGGAAAGCCTTGTTTCTGAAGCATTCTCTGATCTCCCGCAAAATTGATGCCTATCATATATTCACCGCTCGCAACCAGTTCTGCGGGCATATAACCATTCACCGTTACTTCACCAACTTGCCTTGCAAGATTCTTAACATACTCTTTCGCTTCTTCTTCACCTAAAGTATCAATAAGTGATTGAAACAAAGTATATGCTGTGCCAGAAACATTTGGATCAGGTATTGCAATCTTACCCGTATATACCGGATCTAATAAATCTTGCCACCTTGATGGATATGGAAGACCGAGCGGTGCTATTTCTTCATTCCACCGCTCTTTATTAATCGCGATTGCCAGTTTCTCCACTTCATAACCGTACCAATAACCGTCTTTATCTTTAACAGTCTTTGAAATACGGTTCGCATGCTGGCTCATAACTGGAATAGAAAGGTTCTTTTGCTTCATCATTTGATGCGCATCCACTGTGCCGCCAATAATAATATCCGCCTTCGGATTTCCAGCTTCCTCTTCTACTCTCCGAAGAAGTTCTTCTGTCGATAAGCGAATAAATTCATATGTACACCCGCGTGTTTTACAAAATGACGAAAGCAAAGCCTCACCAACTTCCTCACGGGCAGCTACATATGCAACGAGATGACGATCATTCAAAATAGGGAGACCACTTTTATTATATTTAATAGAGGTTGTATCTCGAGAGCAACTAGACATCGCTCCTCCGATTACTAGCAAAAAGAAGAAAAAGGCTATCTTTCTCATGACACATTCTCCTTTACAAATAACTCTGCTAGGGAGCCCTTCATATACATGACATTCCCGTTATTATCACCGAGATATTGCACAACAAAGTACGATGGATACACAGAAATAGTTAGAATATCTTCCCGCTCATTCTTTACACGCTTACCTGTTTTATAAGCAGTAACATAAGCAATCGGCTCATTCTGTGATTGTAATAATTTCTGAATTTCTCCGTAATCTGTAATTTGCTTTGCGTATCGAATAGAATCAAATATTTGCGTAAGATCTATAGTACCTATTATATCCCCTTGCCTCACTACAACTTCCTTTGCCTCCGCAAAGAAATTACTAATGCGCTCTGGTGTATAATACAGACTTAACAAATACGTTTGAAATGCTGAGATCATCGGATCCGTGCCATTCTTTCCGTATACATTAGCCTCATACTGGAACAAGTCACCTACTGCAAAAGTACGTTTATGTCCATTCAAGTACGTTACTTCTCCAGTAAATACTTGTTCTTGATTCTTAGCTTCTCTCGGCTCTATTCGAATTCGGTCAAAGAATGAAACAATCGTATGCAAACGAACTTCATCCGTTACAACAATTTCTCCCCACTTCTCATGCCTTACTTTCACTTCAGTAGGAAGGGATTCATTCACTCTTTGTAAAACGGCTTGTTTGTCATCCACAATTGTAATTCGGTTGTATATTTGCTTCTCAATAACATAAAACAAAATAAGAGAAACGATCATACAAAAGACAAACATAAGAATTTGAAATGATAGCCTTTTCATTTCTGCCTACCTCCAAGATAAAAAAACGTTGTTTCGAAAATACCGCATAATTGTTTCATAAATGTATCATTTAACCGCTTTCAAGTTTTTTATGTCTTCCATCCGTCTCGGAAGTAAAAATGTCATACATATTATAGTTCCCATTTCTTCACTACTCTCAATTCGCATACTTCCGCCCTGCTTCCTCATAATCTCCTGACAAATGTATAAGCCATAGCCATTCCCATAACTAGAAGGGAGCACCTTACCTTCCGGAGACTCATTCCATTCTGCAAGCACACCTTCATCCATACCAATACCATCATCATGAACAAAAACCTTCGCTTCCTGCTCATTTATAATTACATTCATACGAACTTGCGTAGCATCACTATATTTAATCGCATTATCAAGCACATTCAAGAAAATTTGCTTCGTCTTATCAAAATCCGCAACGACGTGTACTTCTGTTAACTCATTCATAACTTCAATTTCAAACTGCTGCAACCTGAGTTTCACAATCAAAATTGCTTCTTCTGCCAATTCTTTAATATTCACGACTGTAGGTGACACTTCAAACGTACTCTTCCCGTACTTGGAAGACTTAAGTAATTCCTCTACAAGTGATAATAGACGCTCACTTTCTACAGCCACATAACGAAGACTCTCCTGCACATCCTCCTTCGATTGTAACTTCGGAATTAAATCCACATAACCGATAATTGCCGTAAGCGGTGTTTTCAGCTCATGCGTAATGCGGTCCAAGAAATCTTTCTGTTTCTCTTTCTCTTCCTTCAACTGCTTAATATGCAGCTCAATCCCATCAGCCATCGCATTAAAGGACGCTGAAAGCTGCGCAATTTCCACATACTCATTCAGCTCAATCTTACTTTCATAATCTCCATTCGCAAGCCGATGCGCCATTTGCCTTAACTGATCAATTGGTTTATGAAGAGACTTCGCCAAACGAATCGCAAAGAAAATACCAGCAGCTACTAAACAAAGAGACGTCATTAAAAACGTCCAACTCACATTTGTTAAAACTTCCTTCTCATCCGTTAACTCATTTATAAAACGAATACTACCAATGACATCGTTTCCATAATAAACCGGACTTGAAAACAAAAGAATTGGAGCTGGGTCTCCCTCCTCGAAAACATAAGATTTCTTTCCCTTCAAAGAACTCCCAATATCAATATTCCGATGAAGTAACGCTCCCTTTTGTGTATCTGCAACAACATCCCCATTCTTCCCAATCATCTGCACCCGGACATCCATTCGCTTCGCTAAATACGAAGCAATTAAAAGCGAATTAGGACCTAGCGTCTCCACTTCTGCTTCCTTCTCTAAATAATTCATCGTATACATTTGCGCTTCCACACTTAACTTTTCTAAGGAATCCGCCGCATTATGATACACATTCTTCTCCAGTGCAATATAAACAACCGCATACAAAAGAACAAGAATTGGAATCAACAATCCAACTATCCCAAACACCATATTTCGTTTTAAAGACATATCATCACCACTTAACAATCTATCTTATAGCCAACGCCATAAATTGTCTTAATATACTCCCCGTTCGAACCAAGTTTCTTTCGAAGCCTCTGCACCATAATATCAACCGCTCTCGTATTCCCTATATACTCAAAACCCCACACTTTCTCGAGTAACTCATCCCTCATAAACACACGTTGCGGATTCGAAACAAACAACTGACATAAATTAAACTCTCGGTACGTTAACTGAATCTCCTGTCCACCCACATGAACCTTTCTCTCCTTAGGACAAATCACTAACTCACCTGCGCGAATTACTTCATGACTTACAGTTGCCTCCTCCTTCTTCACACGCCGGCTCATATTCTTCACCCGAAGAATAAGCTCCGCATAATTAAAAGGCTTCGTCACATAATCATCAGCTCCAAGCTGAAGACCAAGTAACTTATCATTCATCTGACTCTTCGCTGTCAGCATAAGCACCGGAATATCACGATCCTTCTCCCGGAATAAACGTAATAACTCATACCCATCCGTATCAGGAAGCATTACATCTAAAATAAGTACATCCGGCTGCTCATTCCATCTATCTAAAGCTTCTCTCCCATCAGCCGCCGTCAACACTTCATATCCTTCCATCTCTAACTGCATCCGAATCAAATTACGAATACTCGATTCATCATCTACTACAAGTATTTTCATCATTCTCCTCCTTTCATCCTGTATTATAGTACAGTTTAGTATAGCAAAAATCATACAAAAAAAGAGAGGATATTGTCGAACATATTTTGTCGACGATACTCTCTCCTGTTATATATTCTCTTATACGCTCGCAATAATAAATTCAGCACGTCCTACAATCCTATATTCCCCAAAGTCACTTGGTAATATGAGATGATCTCCTTGCTCAAATGAATATTTCTCAGTTCCATGTACCAACTCTCCTTCTCCATCTATTACACTTACGAGAAGAAATGGACTTTTTTGCGTCAAGTTAACCACTCCGTCTAACTCCCATTTTCTCACTGAAAAATAAGAGCACTCCATAAACCTTGTTACATGTAAATCCTCTATTTTTTCATATTGAACAGTTCGTTGGTCTGAAACAAATGGTGTTTCTATCACTTCAATACTTTTCTCAAGATGCAGTTCACGTAATTCTCCCTCTGAATCTCTCCTATTATAATCGTATAATCGATAAGTAGTATCAGAGTTTTGTTGCGTTTCTAATATTAAAATGCCTTCACCAATTGCATGAACCGTTCCACTCGGAACAAAGAAAAAATCACCTGGCTTCACTTTTACACGTTGTAATAGCTTGTCCCACTCCCCTTGTTCAACCATATCTACTAGTTCATCCTTTGTCTTTGCATGATGCCCATAAATAATCTCAGCATCCTCTTTGCAATCAATGACATACCAGCATTCAGTCTTTCCTAGCTCACCATTTTCATTTATACGTGCATACTCATCATTCGGATGTACTTGAACAGATAAGTCACGATTTGCATCTAAAATTTTTGTAAGAAGAGGGAAACGATCCCCCTCAATATTCCCAAATAACTCTCGATGATTATTCCACAATTGTCCTAAAGATAAGCCTTTATACTTTCCGCTCTTAACTACACTTTGTCCGTTCTGATGCGCAGCAAACGCCCAACATTCTCCCGTTTGTTCTGATGGTATTTCATATCCGAAAGAAGTTAATTTCGTACCACCCCAAATTCTTTCTTTAAAAACGGGTGCAAAAAATAACGGTTCTGTCATGATTAAAATCCTCCATTTTATACGATGTCATCTAATAATTTATGTGCTTCCTCTTTCGTTTGGACGGATATTAATCTCTCTCTATAGCTATCATCCATAAGTTTTCGTGAAAGCATTTGAAGAATCTTCAAATGTTCATTCCCTTCACTCTCTTTCGGAACTGCGATCATAAATATTAATTTTGCATCCGTTCCGTCTAAACTTTTCCAATTTACTCCTGATTGCTTAATTCCAAATACAACACTCGGTTTTTTTACTGCATCCGATTTCCCATGAGGGATCGCAATATTCATTCCAATTCCTGTAGTGCTCTCTGCTTCACGATTCATAATAGCTTGCTTAAATTCCGAATCAGAATGTAAAGCACCTACAGTATTTAATTTCCCAATCATTTCATCAATAATATCGTCACGTGTCTCTCCCGATAGGTTAATATCAATAAGCTCTAAGCTCGTTATATCTGTTAACTTCTGAATTTCTACCTTTTCAGCTTTCTTTTCTATTACTTGCTCTTGAACTTCCGCTACTTCCTTTGTTGCTGAAACTTCTTTCATTTCTTTTGATTCTTGTATTTCTTCAACTTTTGAAATATCTTTCTTTAATACGTTCACAACGACTGCTGTTACAGTAGAACCTACAATAATAGCAACAAAGAACATAAATACATTATCCACTGCTCCCAGTACAGCGACAATTGGCCCACCATGTGCTACTCTATCACCCACATTACCAATCATTGCAATAACAGCACCAGTCATTGAGCCAGCCATAATACTTGGAATCACACGTAATGGATCCTGCGCTGCAAACGGAATAGCGCCTTCTGTAATACCGAATAAGCCCATCGTAAATGAGGCTTTCCCCATTTCTCTTTCTGACTCTTGAAATTTGTTCTTTCCTATAAATGTAGCAAGTCCCATCCCGATTGGTGGAATACAAATTGCCGCTGCAATCGGCCCCATAATTTCATAATTTCCTTCTCCAATCATTGCAGAACCAAATAAGAATGCTACTTTATTTACCGGACCACCCATATCGAATGAAATCATTGCCCCTAAGATTAATGCTAAAAGAATTGAACTTGAACCTTGCATACCCGCTAACCAAGCCGTTAATGATTCAAATACTTGTGCTACAGGAGCACCTATAATAAATACAAAGGCTAAACCAACAATAAGCGATGTAAATACCGGAATGATAATAATTGGCATAATTGGTTGTAGCGCTTTTGGTACTTTTAACTTTTTAATTCCTAAAGCTACATAACCGGCTAAGAAACCTGCGATAATTCCTCCTAAGAAGCCAGCCCCACTCTCACTACCATAGAAACTTCCTGTTGCTGCGATATATCCGCCAATCATACCAGGAACAAGCCCAGGCTTATCAGCTATACTATAAGCAATATATCCAGCTAGAATTGGAACCATAAATGAAAATGAAGCTCCACCTATTTGCTCAATTGTTTTCCAAAAAGACCCTTCTGGTATTACTAAACCGCCAGGAGTTTTCTCACCACCAAGTGTTAATGCAATTGCAATTAATAATCCCCCTACCACAATGAAAGGAACCATGAACGATACACCATTCATTAAATGACGGTATATTGGATTTTGTTTTCTTCCTTGTGAATCATTTCCTGTTTTTTTCACATCCGAATGATAAACAGGAACATTACCATCTACTATGTTTTGAATTAGCTCCTCCGGTTTACGAATACCGTCTTTAACTCCTACAACTAGTAGCTTTTTACCTACGAATCTATCTTTATTTACTACTCGATCTGCAGCTATAATGATGCCATCTGCTTCACGAATTTCTTGCTCAGTAAGTTCATTTTCAACACCTATACCACCTTGTGTTTCAACTTTCATTTGAACTCCTAATTTATCTGCTGCTTTTTGTAAGTTTTCTGCAGCCATATAAGTATGAGCAATCCCATTTGGACACGATGTAATCGCTAGTACTTTCATTTTAATCCTCCTCAACCTTATGTAAGCGCCTACAAGTAATATATATCAAGATTTGATTCATAAAAGTTTTCTTTTTTACCGTAACCTCCGGAAAAAACACTTTTTTACCGAAGCAAACAAAATAGGTAAGGCTTCTCGCCTTACCTATTCATATCTCAAATGAGATAAAAATTTCATTATATTCGTTTCCTTTATAAGCTTCTGAACAAAAATAGGTTGCTCACTTATAAAAGATAGCTCATGAAATAGTTGTTTCGTAACTTCCTTTCCATCACTCTTAACCGCCAGCATAAATACAAGCGATACCTTCTCTACTCCCCAATCCAATGGTTCCTTAAGCGTAGCGACTGCAATTACGGATTGTTTAATTAGCTTAGGACTTCCATGCGGGATAGCGACACCTGCACCAATTGTCGTTGCTGACATTCTATCTCTAGCAATTGCATTTTCAATATACTCTCTCTCTACATATCCCTTTTCATAAAGAGATTTCGCTAATCTTTCAATTAATTCATAACGATGCTCTACTTCTTGTTGTAGGAAGACCAGAAAAGGAGTCGTGTAATTCAATAACACAAAGTCCTTATTTTCATTAGAAAGTGGTTCATCTAACTTCTTCATAAAATCCTCTAATTTATTTTCTTCACTCTGCTCTAATAAAGGAGATACGACATAATGAGGAATCTTTAACTGTGGAAGATCAATCGTAGAAATTATAAGCTCTACCTTCTGATTTTTCATCAAATACTCTTCTAAATCGGACTTTGCTATACAATCCATCACATGAACATACCGAAACTTTCTTTCAATTTTTGTTCGTAATAATTGCGACATTCCTATTCCCATGTGACAAACTATAATTACATTTTTCGATACCTTTTTATCACTTAAACGCTCCATCGCTGCCTGAAAATGTAAAGTAATATACGCCGCTTCTTCCTCAGGAATTTGTAGATTTAATAATTTATTTACATCATCCAACTCATGGATTAACATATCAAACATATAAGGATACATTCGCTTAATTTCATGAAGCATTGGATTAGAAACAGAAAGATTATATTGCAAACGATTTAATGCCGTATACAGGTGCATCTGCAATCCTTCTAATAAAAATTTATCCTTCCCGAAATCGATTTCATTCAAACTAGACATACGCTCTATTAAATGCGATACAACTTGCGAAAGCACAGGACTACTCACATTGAGCTTATTTCTTTCCCATTCATCTTGATAGCGAAATTTCCCTCCTAAAATATGAATGGCTAAATAAGCCACCTCTTCTTCAGTAAAATGGACTGTAAATACAAACTCTAACCTTGTTAAAAAGTCTAAAGTCCATCCGTATTCTTTCGTCTCTCGTACAATTTTCAAATCCTCTTTAGGCATTGAAATTGGTTGTTTTAACTTCATTCTTCGAACCATAATCAATGTATGTAATAAAAGATTTTCTAACGTATCATCTGTAAAAAATGTAGAATATCTTTTTTGTAACGCTTTCAATTCAGTTATTACAAATTCAATTTCATGATACAAAAATTGCTTTTTAATAAATTGATTCATTAATTCCTGACTATGAATTAAATCTGACAGTTTAGCTAACGCTTTCCTCTTACTTCTCTCTTCTCCTTCTACTGTTAATCCTACCCTTTGCTTTGAAATTAACTCTAATTCCAGTT
The DNA here is from genome assembly GCF_036963225.1 of Bacillus sp. JJ783. Taxonomy (NCBI): domain Bacteria; kingdom Bacillati; phylum Bacillota; class Bacilli; order Caryophanales; family Bacillaceae; genus Bacillus; species Bacillus sp. JJ783. The sequence continues at coordinate 56,658 of NZ_JBALMG010000036.1, forward strand.
CCTCAAACCACTTTTCAATTTTATCTAAATCCTTCTTAATCGTAGCTCGATTGACAAAATATCGCATGGCAAGCTCCTGTACCGTAACCGTTTTGACACTCATCAACAAGCTGTACGCAATTTGCAATAATCTCTCTTCATCTGATTCATAACTTATATCCTGTCTTACAGCATACAGTCTATTGAACAAATTCGACTTATCATAATCCTTAATCTCTAAATACACACCTAAACCCGGTTTCCGAATAAGAATTGCATCTGAATACCTTTCTAAATACTCCTCAATCACTTTAAAGTCATTGCGAATCGTCTTCTCAGAACAGCCTACCCTATCAGCAAGCTCCTGCACTAACAAATACTCATTCGGCTCAGATAATAAAACTTGTAAAATTTCCTGTTGCCTTTTATTCATCTGCTTCACCTGTTTCTTCTATCCTTTGTACCCAGTATGTTACTAACTTAGTGCATTTATCATAACATATTGGTAGATTCGTGAATCGATGGATTTTATTGTTTGGAATTTGTTCATTTTTATATACATAAAAAAACCTCAAAAGTAGTCAAAAAACTACTTTTGAGGTTTTTAAAAATTATTATTTCTCATAACCATTAGGTTTCTTCTGATGCCAATCCCACGCATGCTCAATAATTGTCTTCACACTTACATACTCAGGATTCCATCCTAACTTCTCTTTCGCCTTTTGAGAAGAAGCTACTAAGCGCGCCGGATCTCCTGCTCTTCGTGGCGCTATCTCAGCAGGAATCTCATGATTCGTAACTTCACGAACTGCATCAACGATTTCTTTTACACTGAAGCCATTACCATTTCCTAAGTTGTAGAAATCACTCTCTCCACCATTTTGCAGGTCTTTAAGTCCTAAGAAATGAGCTGCCACTAAATCTTCAACATGAATATAATCACGGATACAAGTACCATCTGGTGTATTATAATCATCACCAAACATCATAATCTTCTCACGTTGACCTAACGCCACTTGTAAAACAAGAGGAATTAAATGTGTCTCTGGGCGATGATCTTCCCCAATAATACCACTTGGAGTTGCACCAGCCACATTAAAGTATCTGAAAATCTTATAACGTAAATTTGAAGCTTGGCTATACCAATGAAGCATCTTCTCAATCGCTAACTTCGTCTCTCCGTACGTATTCGTCGGATTTGTCATCGTTTCCTCAGTAATAAGGTCTACATCTACCTCACCATAAGTCGCCGCAGTAGAAGAGAAAATAAACTTATCTACTTTAAACTCGTCCATTACTTCTAGCAAGCAAAGTGCACCATACACATTGTTATTATAATATTGAAGAGGCTTCTCCATACTAACTCCAACTAAAGAATCAGCCGCAAAATGCATAACCGCCTCGATACTTTCTTGTTTAAAAACATCTCTTAAAAATGCTTTATCACGAAGGTCACCATTATAAAACTTCGCACCTTCCGTAATCGCATCTTCATGACCAGTTTGTAAGTTATCTACTACTACTACAGATAAACCTTCATCCACTAATTTTTTAACAGCGTGAGAACCGATATAGCCAGCTCCGCCGCAGATTAAGATTGAGTTCATTGTTTTCCTCCCACATATCTACTAGGTTTTCTTAATTACTTTACTAATATAAAAGGTATACGATTGCTCGTATACCTTTTATATACCCTCCATTACTTAGCCACAAAATAATCCGTTACATATTGCGCCCAAACTTCATGCCCTTTAGCACTTGGGAAACCAAACTCTTCTTGTAGGTACGGTAAAATTTCTTTCGTTGTTGCATCAGGCCAAACTGTCCAATGATCAACATATGTATAACCATTTTGCGTCGCAAATTGTTTTAATGCTTCAATCGCTTTCGGATAATTCTTCGCACCATACACTGGATTTGATGGTTGAATCATAATTGTAGCACCCTTTGCACTAGTAGAAAGTGCTTGCACAAACTTCTGTGTACTCGCTACAGAATTTCCATTACCAGTTTTTCCGTTATCAGTAATAAATGGTGGCTCAAATAAAATTACATCTGGATTTTCTTTCGCAATCTCTTTATCACGTTTATTCGTGATTAATTCCTCTGTACTTTCACCCTTATATTCCTTTACTGTCACATTCCAAAAACCTTTACCGTAAGAAGCCTCTAAATTAGCAGTTAACTTAGCTGCCCAAGCATCTTTTTCAGATGAAGAAGCTTCATCACCAACAATAACAAGATTTACTGCCTTTTTATCCGCAGCAGCTTTCCTCAACTTCTCTTTCACTGCATCTGGCAAGTTCTTTGCGTATGCTTCATTAAAAGATGCCTTTGCATCTTCTTTTTTCTCTTCTTTCTTCGCTCCGCTATCTTTCACTTCAGCCTTTGTCTTCGTTACTTCACTCGTTTGCCCTGTTGCATTCGCAACTTTCTTATTCCAATACAATTTACCGCTCACAACCGAAGCAATAAACAGTACAAAAATAAACAGGACAATAACTGCTTTCTTATTCATCGATTCACCTCATCTATTAATCTCACAACATATAATACTAATATAAATTCATGCAAAAATAAACCCAACTCCTTCCAAAGGAGTTGGGTTCAACCTTACTTCGTCAATTCAAGATGCGCCCTTAACTTATTCGTTAAATCTTGTTTCGCTGCATCTGGAACATAGTAGTACCAAATGCCATTAGCGGCTTTGTGGCCGTCACCTGGGATTTGGATTTCTTCAGTATTTTGTATGCAATCTTTATAGTTCTTTTGAATATCAAACATTTGATCCTGAGTTAAACTTGTTTTAACGTTTTTCTCGATTGCTTTTAATACATCACCGTAGTTTGCCAAAGAAGATACACTTGCACCCTTTTTAATTACCGCTTGGATTACTTGACGTTGGCGCATTTGGCGGCCGAAGTCACCGCGTGGATCTTGATACCTCATTCTAGAATATAACAATGCTTTTTCTCCATTTAAATGCAAATCACCTTTTGCGTAATGAACACCATCAATTGTAAAGTCCATATCATTATTAATATCTACTCCACCAACAGCATCTACAATATCTTTAAATCCTTCCATATTCACTTCAATATAGTGATCAACAGGAACATTTAAGAAATTCTCTACTGTTTTTACTGACATATTAATTCCACCAAAAGCATACGCATGATTAATCTTATCTTTCTCCCCTTTTCCTACAATTTCAGTGTAAGAATCACGTGGAATGCTAGTAATTTTCATTGATTTTTTAGCTGGATTTAGCGTAAATAACATTAAAGAATCTGAACGTCCCTGATCTTCACCACGCTGATCTACACCCATCATTAAAATAGAAATAGGTTTTTTATCAGCTACATCAACTTTTTCTGAACGTTTATCAGACTTATCACGATCTAGTGGCTTATGAACCGTATCCAATG
>NZ_JBALMG010000037.1:0-147954 GCF_036963225.1 Bacillus sp. JJ783
GACCATCAGGTGGACCTCCGGGACCTACCGGGCCTGCCGGAGCGACCGGAGCGACCGGACTTACAGTATCTGGTTTATCTCAATATGCTTATATTTATAATACAGCAGCTCAAGTTGTTGCCTTAGAAGCACCTATTCTTTTCAATTCAAACGGTTTAATGACACCTGGTTTTACTCATACTCCTGGAACTTCTCAGATCATGGTTATTAATGCAGGAGATTATAAAATTTCTTTTTCTGTATCAGGAGTTCAGTCTAATCAATTTACGCTCTTTTTAAATAGTGCTCCAGTTACCAACGCAGTTTATGGATCAGGTGCAGGAACTCAACCAAACAACGGGCAAACAATCCTCACTTTAGCCGCAGGTGATATGCTTACCCTTAACAATCATACTTCCGCTGCTGCTGTTACTTTGCAGACTTTGGCAGGTGGAACACAAACAAATATAAATGCTTCGATTGTAATTGAAAAGTTAGATTAATTTTAAATGATGATATTCTCAAAAATAGTTAAATAATTTACTTTTTGAAGCCCCTTCAATAAATAATCTGAAGGGGTTTCTTGTTCAGTCTATATATACATTGATTTTTGTAAGTATTTCTATGACAAATTGAAGTTTTTATACGCTTTTACACACATTTAAAAATAAATTCATATGATATTACGTATTCCTCTCTTTTACAAAAAGGATCTTGGTCAGAAGAGCACTTTTACGAAGTGCTCTTTTCTCATGGAATAAAAACTTGTCACATTTAAACCTGACAAGCATACGTTATTGTATGGAGACTCTCCACTCATAGCAATCTACCTTTCAAAGAGCATACTTATTAGTGTGCTCTTTTCATTTGCTACTAAATAAGGATTTTGTAGTAATTACCACTCATCATGCATACGAATAATTTCTAGTTGTTCCTGCGTTATTTCCATATCAACCGGATCATAGTGTTTCTTAATAAATTCCACATCATTATTAAATGGAAGGCTTGCCATGAACTTATAAAAGTTTTGTACATCCTCTTCAGTTGGCTTTTTAAAATCTGTTTTTATGATGTGAAGAGCATCAGTGATTTCTTGTGTGTCTAAAAACTCATCGCTCCAGTCACCGCAATCCGGGCCATTACATAAGTAACGGTTTTCTTTATTTTTAGCTTTAAATACAATTGTTGGTATTTTCATTCTTCATTCCCCCTTTGTTCATATTTTTGTAACACCTGTACAAGAATTTGTGTGTTAAACTAAGCTCATTCGAAGAAGTCATTCGTTATTGGCCCGAAAATTCTTGATACCCTATCCCCTGCCCTAGCTCCCCTTGCTAGGGCTTTATTATTTTCCATTCAAATAACTATTTTATTAAGATTTTAAGTACCCAACTTCTCTTGCATACTCACGCATCTTTTTCATTTCTTCATCCGACCAACCCCAATGTGTACAATACAATCCACCGTATCCGTTGTTACCGTTCGAATTGTAATCACCATAAATAAAGTCGGTAAAATCTCTAATTAGCGCCCACATTGTTCCACCACTTGAGAAGTATCTTTCTTGCTTCTTGTTTTTATATGAGCTTCTTGTCATACGCATAGGAACATTTGAATAGTGGTCTACAAACCAAAGGTTTCTACCATCATGTTTAAAATGAGCTGTTCTATTTTCATCTTCATAACGGAAGAAATCTTTTTCGTGATCTGCTAAATAACTAATAAGTTTATTTACGATATCGATACGTTTTTGCTTGTCCATTTCCCGTTCCCCTTTACGAATAATCTTTTTTGTATTGCACATACTACCTGCAAGCCGATCTCTCCCCGGCTTCACTCTTTCAAAACGGAAAGCGCTCCTCCGTGTCATGCAGGAACATGGCAGGTAACTTAATCAGTTGCCTGCCGTTTTTACGTATAATCGTAAAAATCCTTGTCTATACTGTTTAGAGAAAACATCTTATGCCATTTGATGCGACCTCCAGCACAGGTTATTTGTACGGCCGTTCCGATAAAAGGAGCGGTCTTATTTATCTCCGTATTACTTTTCAACAAAATAACACTTTTATATAAAATTCGTACACATTTTTGACACATCGAACACCACAATTACTTGAAAATTCGTGATAATATTAATTCGTCGAATACGCCAAATTTCGACATAGTACGACAATAGCCTCTCCCCTCCGAGATCCCTGCCCCCGCAGGGATTTCTCCTTTTATTCATTAATTGTTCACTGAGTCTTCATCCTGAACAAAATTCAAAGTTTATTATTACCCCAATTTCCAACTTGTTTGAAGAAATAAAAGCTAGGCTAAATCAACTCTGATTCTCGTTTTTCAATACGAATTACTTTTTTATTCTTGTATATCAAGGACTGCTCACCATGGCCACTTATCGGCGGCTCTATTTGACGAACTTGTCCATCTTTCACGATATAAACCATATTTTCAGCTAAAGAAATTTCCGCTCTCATTTCTGCGATATCTTCTTTAATAATCGCCACATTCACCACTCCCATGATATAATTACTTTGTCGAAAGTAGTCGGGAGTATTCTCGGCTTTTTTATTTGCTTATAAATACTGCACAACATTCTCCGGAACAAATGATTGTTCCAAGGATAGATGAAGCCGTATTGGAATCGGCTCTTTGCTATCCCTTGCTCGCTTACATATCTCTTCAGCTTCTTCCCAATCAAACTGTTTATTCTCCACTCGCTTATAACGCCAAATCCCAATTGTATAATCTTCAAATAATTCATAACGATCATCTGGCGCTGTCGTTGGTTTTAATTCGTCAATCGCCTTTGCTTGGCGTGGTATTTGTACAACAACGTCAGCAAAACGTAGTTTAGAATTTAACCGATGAACATGAGCCTTCTTAGGATCAAATGACACAACTGGTTCCACATCAAAGATTGTTAGTTGCTTTGGCATCATTAGTTCCCTCCAATACTTGCAAGCTTACGATTAATATTCCCTCTAGCTGCGTTAACGTTAGTTGATCTAATGTTTGTCCGTTAATTTCAGCTAATCCTAATCCCAATAATTTACGAATGATTGCTAGTTTTCTACGTTCTACTTCCTGCCGTAATAACATGATTACGCCTCCTGTTGATGATTGAACTTTCTCTCTAAATTTACAAACTTACTAAACTCTTTAATGAATGCTAGTTCAACAACACCAACTGGACCATTTCTCTGTTTCGCTAAAATAATTTCCGTTATGTTTTTATTTTCTGTTTCACGGTCGTAATAATCTTCGCGATATAAGAAAGCAATCAAGTCCGCATCCTGCTCAATTTGACCATTTTCACGTAGGTCTGAGAGTAATGGCCTTTTATCTTGCCTACTTTCTACAGCACGACTTAACTGCGATAATGCAACCACACATACGTTTAATTCTCTTGCCATAAGTTTTAGCTTACGACTAATCTCACCAATCTCTTGCATACGATTTCCTTTGTGCTTTGGGTCACCTACAATAAGTTGCAAGTAATCAATCGCGATTAAAACCTTTTTATCAGGATACTTACGCTTTAATTTTCTGGCCTTAGCGTAAATCTCTTGCATCGTTACATTTGCTTTATCGTAAATTTCTAATGGTAAATCATTTATCAAGCCCATAGCCTGACTAATCTTTTCCCAATCCTTTAAATTACATAGCTTTTTAGGGTTCTTTAATTTCGTAGCATCTATATTTCCAGTACTTGAGATCATACGCTTAAGCAACTGTTCTTCGCCCATCTCTAGAGAAAAGACCCCTGTTGCTGTATGAGCGCTTGCTGCATGGAAAGCAACGTTTAATACAAATGCTGTTTTCCCCATTGAAGGACGGGCACCGATAATAATTAAATCACCTTCTTGCAATCCTGCGGTCATTCTGTTTAAGTCGTCATAACCAGTTGGTATACCGGTTAAATCACCTACATCAATTTGCATGTTCTTATACAGATTAACTAGGGTTTCCTTTAAATTAAATTCATCTGAATAACCCGTTTCCTCAATGGCGCTTAACTCGTCAATCGATGTACTAATAACGCTCATATCTCTTTCATGCTGAAGACGATTATATAAGTTACCAGCAACCTCCTGAGCATGTCGCATCTTCCACGCCTCAATTACTAAACCTTCATGATACGAAAAGTTTTTTGTTGTGGTAACAACTTCTGTCAGGTTTACAAAGAATCCAATTCCGCCAATTTGATTCATAAAGCTTTCATCGAATTTTCCCATGAGAGCGACAAGATCTATTGGGACCTCAGCATCTTCTAACTCTCTCATCGCTTTAAAAATCGCTTGATGTGTTGGATTAGAGAACTGCTTTGGCTTTAGTTGGCAATCTTTAATTAAATCACCTTCTTGAATAATACTACCTAAAACACTTTGTTCAGCTTCTGCGTTACGAATCATATCGTTACTCATTGAACAGCCCACCCATTTTGTTGATTAAATGCTGCAAGTTCTTCGTCTGTTGGAATGTTTTTCTCCCATGATTGTTGCTGCTGTATTACGTTCTTAGTAGATTCTGATAAGCCTTTTTGTTGATAAGGAGCTTGCATCGGCTGTTGCACCTTTGCTAATCGTTGAGTACGGAATGCTTTATCAGCTGCTTCAACATCTGCTACTGTTTTCAATCCTTTAAGATGCCAATCTCGTAAAATTGTATTTACGTAATTCATGTTTCTCGTATTCTTCTCTAAAGCAATTTCCATAGCTTTCACAACGAGCTCTGCATTTAAATCATCTATCCAAGCGTGAATACCATCTGCGATAAAAGGTGTAATGAATCCGAAGTTTTGCTCGTAAAAAGAAATTGGATTAACCTCAACAACTTCTTCCGCGCCTGCGCGTTCTTCTTGTTGTTGTTCTTTTTCTTTTTCTTCTTCTTTTTCTTCTTCCTTGCTAGGGTCTTGGAAGCCCCTTATAAGCCCCTCCAAACGTGCTGATAAATACTCCTTAATTCTTGGAATCTTAAAGTCTTGTTGCATTTCTAATTCCAAGCAAGTTTCATAGAAATCAACTAAAAAATCCTTATCCTTCACAGATTGAATTTCTTTTAAAACGCACTTTTCAATGTTCACATTTTTAATCGGATTGAATTTCAACCAGTTGATTAAGAACAACTCTTTTGTTTTTTGGTTGTAATTAATTTTCCCGTACTCTGCAAAACGTTCTAATAGCTTCATAACAGTTTCGCGGTTGTACCCTGTATCCGTTTCAATGATACGAAGTGGAAGTTCATAGATTCCTGATTGAGACGTTTTACCGTTTGTCATCAAATATAAGTAGAAATACTTTTCCTCCGGTGTAAGATCTAAAACAAATGAATCCTGCCAAAATGAAACATGTACTGGTCTATAAACTGCCATATTATTCATCCTCCCGTTTACATATCGCAAATCCGTCCTCTACACGTAATAAGCGATAATTCTCGTATCCTGTTTTGAGATATTGTTTTACTAAATAATTTAGGTGTTGATCTGATGTCGCTTGCTGAAGTATCTTAGGATTCAGCAACACTCTATGTAATGATTTGTCTAAAAGCATGCAACACACTCCGTTGTTATACGAATGCTAATTTGATATAATTAATTCAAATATTTTTTCCAAAGCTATTTATCTATCACTCTGCCAAGTGGTAGATTTTTTATTTTCTACGTGTTACTAAAGAGGCGTTAACCCCTCTTGCTCTTAAATCTTTAATCACTACACGATAACTCATCGATGCCTCATGTTCTTCTTTTGTATCACGAAGCATTTTAAATTCTTTCATACATCGTTCCAGTTCTTCTTCCCAATGATTTGATTCTTCGGCTGATTTTGCATAAAACATGTTATGAATACATGCAACCATACAGTTATGAAGTTTATTCGCAAATGAAAAGTCTCCTGGGAGAACTAGATCATGAAGACGATCGTATTTATGTGTCATGAATTACATCTCCTTTCTATTTGAGTTGATGCTGTACGCATCGTTACAACCAGAAAGGAACATTGTAGAGGTATTGGGAGGAACAATCCCTTTCTGGTCATAACGACAAGCACAACGCTTGTCTAATTACTAAAAATATCTAAAAATCTATTATTTTGGTATAATCTCCCATAGAGGGAGGTGTTACATATGAAAGACATTGTATTTACTTTAGAATTTGATGACGACATAGCTAACTCACGTGCCAATGATTATTTAGAACAAGGTTGGACGCTATTGCATGTTGGTACAAAGCTAATCGACATCTATAACGAGCAAGCATACTACAACACCACTTATGTTGTAGGTGCTAACCAAGAGCAATACGACAAGTACAAAAAAGAGTTAGAAGAAGATAACCTCAGTTTAATTTAATGATTTTTCACAAGAACTATTAATAATTCTTTTATAAAGCTCTTCATCTACCACATGAAGAGCTTTATTTACTTCCACATAACTCAAACTACTATTCAAACATGCCGTCTTAATTATCTCCAATAACTCGACCGCTCCTGATTTGAGATCTTCTCTCCTAACACTTGTTGGTTGTCCGTCTGTTAATTGAATCCTTTTCATCTTCACTTTCCTCCCTCATACAGTTTTGACTGATGCTGTACGCATCGTTACAACCAGAAAGACGTATTGTAAGGGGATGGGAGGAACAATCCCCTTCTGGTCATAACGACAAGCACAGTGCTTGTCCAAATGATTTATAAAATGTTATAATTGCTTTACAATATTTTTGTTAGAGCTACTGTTGTCTAGGCGGTAGCTTTTTCTTTTGCCCATTTATGTTTTAAAGTGAATGATGCCTCAATAATTTTGATTCGAATTCCCACTAACTTCTTCTCTTGCTTTAACTCACTGGACTTCTCATTATCACCAAATGTTTTAGCTATTTTTATTTCACCAGTTAACTTTGCATCATAACGAATTAGTTCCTTGTACTCTCCTAAGCTTGGATTCTTGTAATCTACTGTCATTTACACTTCCTCCTTTACAAAACTTTTGTTAAAGTCATCAAACTATCCACCGATTGAATAATAACGTTTTCCGCCATAGCCTTTCGCAACCAACTTCCTTGTATTTGTTCCATAATGCCAAAATGAACTTGCTCAAGAGCTTGTACTACACATTGAGTAGCTTGGATTGTATCGAAGATTTCTTTTGCATGAACTGCGTATTCATGTTTCTTCTTTTCATCAAACTTCCATGACCTTGTTGCAACTTGTAAGTTCATGATTTCCTTCGCTGCTAAAATCCCCTCTTCTGCTTGTTTTATATAGTTCATTAATTGTAGGTTCACATCTTGAGTTAATCGTGGATCTGTAGGCGGTAAACCAACACCATAAATATGTTTAATTGCTTGTTGATTTAACTTTGCTCCTGTTGCATGACACCAATCCATCGCAAGCTCAAATTCTGGTTTAGAAAGTCCAGATTCAATACGAGTTAAGCGTTCATGTGTAATGCCAAGGTACTTAGATAGTCCTTTCTTCGTTTTCAGCTGAACATTGTCACAACATTCTCTAGCATTCTGTAACAATTCCCCTATTGCTGAATTGCAGTATATGCTTGTTCCCATATCTGTTCGCCTCCATATTTAGTTTTCAAATGGTTACAATGAATCTAGTACATACGTAACTTGTCTATTATTCATGTAAAAAGAGAGGAACTAATCCTCAATGTTTTCTTTCACTTGCATTTCTTTGATGATGGCCCAACCAGCCTTGTAATATGCTTGAAGGATTTTATCAATATCCTTTTGCGATTTTGGCTCAGGAGCCACAACATGGACTTTCGTTTTTCCAAATTCATAAGTCGCTGCATATTCTTCTTGTTGGCTCATGGTGTCACCTCTTGAAGTACTTTTTATATGTTTATGCGACAGATCTGTTGGTACTGCCATTTGAGTTGATGACATTTTCACACCTCCTAGAAACGATTTGTTTCCTTTTAATCAAAAAATAGATCATCAATTGTGGTTTTATAGAAATCCGCTATTTTTTTAGCTAATTCTAACGAAGGTGTCCTATCACCCCTTTCAATCGCCCCTAACATCTGAGGTGTAATTATAAGCTTATGCGCAACTTTTATTCTCGATTGACCGTTTCTTAACTCAATCATTTTAATTCTTTGCTTATCCACTATATCCCCCCTTTATGGAAACGTTTCGTTTCCTTACACCTTCAATATATAGAAACATTTCGTTTCTGTCAATGTTTATTAGAAACTTTTCGTTTCCTTTGTGGATTTAGAAACTATACGTTTCTATAATTAAGAAAAAAGCTCCTACTCTTATTTAGAAAGAAGGAAAATTTATGCTTGGAAAAAAGATTGCTGAGCTTAGGAAGAATCAAAAACTAAGCCAATATGATCTTGCTGAGAGGTTGGGTTTTTCAAGAGGAAAATTGGCCAATTATGAGCAAGGTCAACGAGAACCTGACTACGATACTTTAAAAAAAATTGCAGACTACTTTGAAGTATCCACAGATTACCTTCTAGGTAGAGATATTATCAAAACCGAGGCTAACAATCCTTTAGCGGATCCAGAATTAGGTCTTTGGTTTAAGGATATTAAGGACGCGTCTCCTGATAAACAGGAAGAACTAAGACAATTTTGGGAATTTATTAAAAATAAAGAGAAAAATCGTAAGCCTGAGGATAAGCAAAAATAATACAAGTAAATCCATTTTCTGATTAATCTACATTTAAATATTATCTATTATCCAGAGCCCCTTCACGGGCTTTTATTTTTATAGTAAAATAAGAACACAAGTTCGATATTAAGGTAATGGAGTGAAATTATATGCATAAAACACAGACCTACTACACAACACAAATTGAAGACTATATTGAGAACCTTTTGCATTCCTTATCTATTTTTGGTCCAGAACAGCTTGATATGAGATTGATTGCTCAAAAGCTAGACATTTGGCTACATTTTGCTCCGTTTGGAAGTCGTTCTATTTGTAGAAATGATTTACCAAGCATTATTATTGATAATCGAAACACCGCTTTTCAGCAATGGGAGGACTTTAGTCATGAACTTTGTCATGTTCTATTCCATGTAGGAAATCAGCTAAACATGCCGAAATTATTTTTAGACTATCAAGAAGCAAAAGCGAACAAATTCATGTTGCACTTTTGCATTCCGACTTTTATGTTAAGGACACTAGAATTCCCCGAAACTAGAAAAGAATCGATACACCTCATCGCAAAAACTTTCAATGTTTCATTTCAAGTCGCAAATCAACGCTTATTACATTATGAAAATCAATTATTAGCTGCTCATTTACAAACTATTTTTCTGCGAACATGCTTAATTACATAATAAAAAACATACATATCATTTAGCTTGTTTTATGTAAAATACTTCAATATTTTTTTATAATTTATTCAAATTCATTTTTATATAATGGTTATTAATAAGAGGAGGAATTCCTATGAGAACCGCAATCTACCTACGTAAATCCCGTGCCGATCTCGAAGCCGAAGCACGCGGCGAAGGTGAAACTTTAGCAAAGCACCGCTCTACCCTGTTGAAAATTGCCAAGGAAATGAACTTAAATATTTTAGCTGTCCGTGAGGAAATTGTTTCTGGTGAGAGCTTAGTGAAACGCCCTGAAATGTTGGCGCTACTTGAAGAAATTGAAGATAACAAATATGATGCTGTTCTTTGCATGGATATGGACCGTTTAGGTCGTGGTGGTATGAAAGAGCAAGGAATCATTTTAGAGACGTTTAAACGCTCAAATACGAAGATTATGACACCTAGGAAGACTTATGACCTTAATGATGAGTGGGACGAAGAATACAGCGAATTTGAAGCGTTTATGGCACGTAAGGAGTTAAAGATTATTACACGCCGTATGCAACGCGGCCGTATCGCAAGTGTAGAGGCTGGAAATTATCTTGGTACACATCCACCATTCGGATATGATATCCATCGTTTAAATAAGCGAGAACGTACGTTAACGATTAATTCAGAAGAAGCTTCTGTTGTAAGAATGATATTTGATTGGTATGCAAATGAGGATATGGGTGCGAGTGCAATTAGGAATAAGTTAAATGATCTTGGCTACAAGAGTAAGTTAGGGAATGAATGGAATCCTTATAGTATCTTAGATATATTAAAGAACAATGTATACATCGGAAAAGTAACATGGCAAAAGCGAAAAGAAGTAAAACGTCCTGATGCCGTAAAAAGAAGTTGTGCACGTCAAGATAAATCAGATTGGATTGTTGCGGATGGCAAACATGAGCCTATCATACCCAAAAGTTTATTCGAACAAGTGCAAGATAAATTAAATTCAAGGTATCACGTTCCTTACAATACAAACGGAATCAAAAATCCACTGGCTGGTATTATTAAATGCGCTAAATGTGGTTACAGTATGGTCCAACGTTATCCGAAGAACCGAAAAGAAACCATGGATTGTAAACACCGTGGCTGTGAAAACAAATCAAGCTATACTGAATTAATTGAGAAGCGTTTACTCGAGGCTTTAAAAGAATGGTACGTCAATTATAAAGCTGATTTCGAAAAACATAAGCAAGATGACAAGTTAAAAGAAACACAAGTTATTCAAATGAATGAAGCTGCATTACGTAAGCTTGAAAAAGAATTAGTGGATGTCCAAAAACAAAAAAATAATTTACATGATTTATTAGAACGTGGCGTTTATACTGTCGATATGTTTTTAGAACGTTCGAATGTAGTTTCTAATCGCATTACTGAAATTACCTCCACGATGGAAAACTTAAATAAAGAAATTAAAACAGAAATTAAGAAGGAAAAAGTGAAGACAGATACAATACCTCAAGTGGAGCATGTTCTTGATTTGTACTTTAAAACAGATGATCCGAAAAAGAAAAACAGCCTCCTAAAATCAGTTTTAGAAAAGGCTGTTTATAAAAAGGAAAAGTGGCAAAGACTCGATGATTTCGAACTTGTGCTTTACCCTAAGCTCCCTCAAGATGGCGACATATAAGCGTTTGTACTTTGTCGTCACCTTGTTGGTGTAATTAGATTTACCCCATTAAGCCCCAACGCATCATTCGTCGAAACAGCTAACACGACAGGCTTTCCATTTCTAAGCGTCGCTTTTGCTGCCATTAATACTGGAGAATCTGTCATCGCATTCGCAAATTTACTCATCGAATTTCCAGTTAAAGGAGCAATTACCATACAATCTAGTGGGATTTTTGGTCCGAGTGGTTCTGCTCCGACAATTGAATTAATTGCTTTAAACCCTGTTATTTCTTCGATCTTTTTAATCCACTCTTCCCCTTCGCCAAATCTAGTATTTGTTGATTGGACAGTATAAGAAACAACGGGACGTACTTCTGCACCTTCTGCAATTAACTTCTCTAAATGTGGCATAACTTCTTCATACGTACAATGTGAGCCTGTAAATCCGAAACCAATTCGTTTCCCCTTCAAACTCATTTCTCATCCTCCTCCTTTGCGATTGCATCTGCTATTAATAACTGAGAAAGAACATTCGCTAATATTTGTCCTGCTGTTTTCGGTGCAACAATCCCAGGAAGACCAGGTGCTAATAGTGCCTTAACTCCACGCTTCTCCGCATAGCGAAAGTCCGTGCCACCTGGCTTAGAAGCTAAATCAATAACTAACGTGTGAGCTGGCATCCGCGAAATTACACTTGCTGTTACAACGAGATGTGGAATTGTGTTAATAACAATATCGATATTACCTACTTCTTTCTCTATGTCTTGCATATGAAAAGGAGAAAACATCATTTCTGTAATACGAGCAATATGTTCCGAACGTCTCGCTCCAACTTTGACATGTGCTCCTAATGATTGAAAGGCTCTTGCAACACTCATACCAGTTCTACCAAATCCTAAAACCATTACATTCGATCCATGAATTGTGTAATCAGTATGTTGAATAACCATCATTAGTGTACCTTCTACGGTCGGAATGGAGTTATAGATTGCAACATCATCACGATCAAATAATTTTACAAGTTTGCGATTTGTAGTAGATACGAGATTTTCCAAGTAAGGTGTACCAATACCTGAATATATAGTAAAGTTTTCTGGCGTCTTTTCAATTTGTTCTTTCGTTATGGAAACTTTTTCATTTGAAAAAATAGTATCTACTTCTCCTTTGGCATTCGTCCCTGCAACCGGCAAAATAATCGCATCTAAAGAAGTGAAATTTAAATCTTGTATACTTTCTTTTGCTGCCCCTGTGAAGCCATGATCTAACTGTTCAAACCCTATTAATGAAAGTTTCGCGTCCAGTTCGACTAGCTTGCGAATTACTTCTAGCTGCCGTGCATCTCCTCCTATGACAGCAATATGCATCTCAGTCAACATTCTCTAATTCACCTTCTTTTTCTTTCATTTATAAGAAAAATGCCTACTTTTTCTTTTTCCTCCACATCATATGTAATGTACGAGTTTGAGGTGATTGAAAAACAAAAAGCACACATGATTTATCTTCTTTATATAAAGATAAAAAAAGACAACCAAAATGGTCATCTTTCACTCCGATCTTGAATGGTTCGTAAGATCACAAAGTATCATATCATTTCCCATCTTCTTAATTTTGCTCCATTCTACTCTCACTTCTTGCTGTTCTCTTTTAAAACCTCCCCATTTCCCAGTAGGTATAATAAGCGCTTGTATTTGTCCATCTCTCTCATCAATTTCTAAATCTGCATGACCTAAAACTCCCATTTTTTCTGCTCTTTCTAAATCCACAATCTCTTTGCCACTTAATTCACTTAAACGCATTAAATCTCCCCCTATCCTACTTTTCATGAAGGTTATCCTATAATAAGTACCTATTCTGCATGTATAAAAAAAATAACCGTATCTCATATAAAAGAGATACGGTTATTTCCGAAAGCGAATGAATTACACAATCGATTAAAGTTTCATTCCTTTTGGCAGTTTTCCATCTGGACTAATAAGTGCCGCAGAGAATTCATCGGTAAACATATTGCGAATTAACTCGTCTACATTTTGCTTTGTTACAGTGTTTACACTTTCAATAATCTCATCAAGAGAACGATGTTTACGAAGAAGCAATTCGTTTTTACCATTACGGCTCATACGACTATTCGTACTTTCTAAACTTAACATCAAGTTTCCTTTTAATTGTTCTTTACTGTTAACAAGCTCTTTTTCTGTAATACCTGTATTTTTCAACGTATTTAACGTTTCTTGCATTGTTTCATACAGTGTATCTAACTGTTTGCTACCTGTTCCACCGTAAAGTGTTAACATTCCTGTATCTTCATAAGAAGAGTGATAAGAGAATACTGAGTACGCCAATCCACGTTGCTCACGTACTTCTTGGAATAAACGGCTACTCATACTACCGCCTAAAACATTATTTAATACAATTAAGTTATAAATATCTTCGTGTCCCATTTGCAAGCCTTTATATCCTAAACATAAATGAGCTTGTTCTGTTTCTTTCTTACGTGCTACTTTATTGAAATGGAAGATTGGGCTATGTACTTGTTCACGATTTGTTGTTCCTTCGTAATTACCAAAATATTGCTCTACAGTTTGTAAAAATGCTTCATCAATATTTCCTGCAATTGATACAACAACATTTTCAGGTGTGTAATGATCTTTCATATATTGACGTAACGTATCACCTGTAAATGTTTCAAGCGTTTCTTCTGTTCCTAAAATAGGATATCCAAGCGGATGCGTTTCATATGTTGCTTTCGTTAACATATCATGCACAATATCATCTGGCGCATCTTCGTACATTTTTATTTCTTCACATACAACATTCTTCTCTTTTTTCAGTTCTTCCTCATCAAATGTTGAATTAAAGAACATATCTGCTAAAACATCTAACGCGTATTTAGCATGCTCATCTAGCACTTTCGCGTAGTAACATGTATATTCTTTTGAAGTAAAAGCATTTACTTGTCCACCAATGCTATCAAATGATTCTGCAATCTCTCTTGCACTTCGCGTTTCTGTCCCTTTAAAGAACATATGTTCCAAAAAGTGTGAAACCCCATTATTTTTTTCATTTTCATTTCTTGAACCTGCGTGGATCCATATACCAATCGCAACCGAGCGTACAGTTGGTATATTCTCCATAACAATTCTTACACCATTTTTACACGTATATTTTTTAATCAAAAACTTTCCTCCTAATGCCAGTTTCTCTAAATAATTGCTATTATTTAATGATAACAAGTTTAGAGATGAATGTCATGCAAATGTATTTAATCCACACGTTTTTCATCTAGTAATTCTGTAATATTCCCCACTTTATATCCTTGTTCCTTTAAATTTTTAATCATAGTATCTAGCGCTTCTGTTGTAGATGAAGTAGGATGCATTAGCACAATAGCACCTGGATGTATTTTTCGCATTACTCTCTGCAATAACACACCCGGTTCTGGCCGCTTCCAATCAATTGTATCTACAGTCCACATAATCGTCCCCATTTGGAAATCATCCGCTATTTTTACTACCTCATCCCGAAAGCTTCCGCTTGGCGGAGCAAACCATCTCACTTTCTGATTTGTAGCTGCTTCTATCATTCGATTCGTTTTTTGTAATTGATCTCGTATTTCATCTGTAGACAGCGTTTTCATATCAGGGTGTGTGTAAGAATGATTTCCTACTTCTTGATTTGCATCGACAATCATTTTGGCAAATCGTAAGTTTTCTTTCACCCAGCGTCCTTCTAAAAAGAAAGTCGCCTTCACATCATGTTTTTTCAATACCTCTAATATACGTGGCAAATACTCATTACCCCAGGCCACATTAATTGTTAATCCCACCATTTTTTTATTTGGATGTCCTCGATAAATGGGAGCTGGTGGTAAATCTTCTAAGTGAACACTCGGTGATACTTCCTTAAATTCAAGTTGTTTTTGATCAAACTTCTTGATTTTCTTCATATTATTATAGGACGCTTCTATATCCACTTGTTTTCCATTATACCCAGGCGTCGCCTTCCAAATCTTATCAATCATCGCATTTTGCGGCATAATCTCGTACTGTTTTACATGCTTTTGAATTTCTTCATGCAAGTTATCCTGCGCAAAAACGGAATAAGAGCCAAAACCCACATATAAAGAAAATATAAATATGTACGCTAATATACGAGCTTTCATATAAACCCTCCCATTAACTATAAAAAAGAAACCATTTTCTTCTTATCTTTGTTAATTTGAGCGTTATGATGAAAACTATACCTATACTCACATAAAAATCTAAATGAATCACATTTTTTACATAACAAAAAAAGCCAGCTAAACTGGCTTTCACTTATTGTTGCTCTTGTGCGTTTTCTTCTTTAGCCACTTCTTCTTTAGCAGCTTCTTTTTCTTGCTCTTCTTTTAGCAATACTTTTCTAGATAAGTTTACACGACCTTGTTTGTCAATCTCGATAACTTTAACTGAAATCTCATCACCGATTTTCACAACGTCTTCTACCTTACCTACACGCTCAAGTGCAAGTTCAGAGATGTGAACAAGTCCATCTTTACCGCTAAATAATTCAACGAACGCACCGAATTTTTCAACACGTTTAACTTTTCCTAAGTAGATTTCGCCTACTTGTACTTCGCGAACGATATCTTCGATAATTTTCTTCGCTTTTTCATTCATCTCTTGATTAATTGATGAAATGAATACTGTACCATCTTGCTCGATGTCAATTTTAACGCCAGTTTCTTCAATGATTTTATTAATCTGTTTACCACTTGGTCCAATAACATCACGAATTTTATCTGGGTTAATTGCCATTGTAATAATCTTCGGAGCATACGCAGATAACTCAATGCGAGGTTCAGCGATAACAGATAACATGTGATCTAGAATGTGCATACGACCAACTTTCGCTTGTTGTAATGCTTCTTCTAAAATCTCACGAGATAAACCATCGATTTTAATGTCCATTTGTAGTGCAGTTACACCTTTTGCAGTACCTGCTACTTTAAAGTCCATATCACCTAAATGATCTTCCATTCCTTGAATATCTGTTAAAATTGTGTAATGCTCACCAGATTTCACTAGACCCATTGCAATACCAGCAACTGGCGCTTTAAGTGGTACACCCGCATCCATCATCGCTAATGTACTACCGCAAATACTCGCTTGTGAAGTTGAACCATTTGATTCTAATACTTCAGATACAAGACGAACTGTATATGGGAAATCCTTTTCAGATGGAAGTACAGGTTCAAGAGCACGTTCTCCTAGTGCACCGTGACCAATTTCACGACGACCTGGTCCACGCATTGGTCTTGTTTCACCAACACTAAATGAAGGGAAATTATAATGGTGCATAAAGCGTTTTGACTCTTCTACACCTAGACCATCTAAAATTTGCACATCGCCTAATGCACCTAATGTACAAATACTTAATGCTTGCGTTTGTCCACGTGTGAATAGACCAGAACCATGTGTACGAGATAAAATGCCAACCTCTGATGCTAAAGGACGAATTTCGTCACCTTTACGACCATCTGGGCGGATTTTTTCAACTGTAATAAGACGACGTACTTCTTCTTTTACAATTTTATATAAAATCTCACTTACTTGTCCTAATGTATCAGCATCAGCTTCCTCAGCTTCGTAATGCTCAATTACACGCTTTTTCACTACGCTAATTGCATCTTCACGTGCATGTTTTTCGTGCACTTGAATTGCAGAATGCATATCTGTCTCAGCCATTTCACGTACAGCTTGGTTCAAATCAGCATCCACTTCATAAAGTTTCACTGCTGTTTTCTCTTTACCGACAGCTTGTACAATCTCTTCTTGGAATGCAATTAGACGTTTAATTTCATCGTGTCCAAACATAATTGCTTCTAACATTGTTTCTTCAGGTACTTGATCCGCTCCTGCTTCAACCATGTTAATTGCATCTTTCGTACCAGCTACAACAAGGTGCATATCACTTTGTTCTTGCTGTTCTACTGTTGGATTAATAACGAACTCGCCATTAATACGACCAACTGTCGCGCCTGCGATTGGACCTTCAAATGGAATATCTGAAATAGATAATGCTAATGAAGAACCAAGCATAGCTGCCATCTCAGAAGAACAGTCTTGATCAACACTCATTACGATGCTGACAACTTGTACTTCATTACGGAAACCATCTGCGAAAAGTGGACGGATTGGACGGTCAATTAAACGACTTGCTAAAATTGCTTTTTCACTTGGACGGCCTTCGCGCTTAATAAAACCGCCTGGGATTTTTCCGACTGCATATAAACGCTCTTCATAGTTTACTGTAAGCGGGAAGAAATCTACATTTTTTGGCTCTTTTGATGCAGTTGCTGTAGATAGAACTGCTGTGTCGCCATATCTTACTAATACTGCTCCGTTTGCTTGTTTTGCAAGCTGACTTGTTTCAATTGTTAGCTGACGACCAGCTAAATCTATCGAGAAGACTTGCTTTTCCTGACTCATTTAAGTACCCCTCTCAAT
Source organism: Bacillus sp. JJ783 (assembly GCF_036963225.1). NCBI lineage: Bacteria > Bacillati > Bacillota > Bacilli > Caryophanales > Bacillaceae > Bacillus > Bacillus sp. JJ783. Next base: position 17,416 of record NZ_JBALMG010000037.1, read on the forward strand.
TTAAAATATTCAATTCTTCTATGTAAATGGATAGTATATCACAATATTCTTTCCTCTAGTATTGCCGAAAATTAAGTAAGCTATAAAGAGTAGAAGATATATTTTTACCTAACAAAAAAGCGGGAATATTCCCGCTTCTTTGACTATCGACGTAAGCCAAGCTTTGTGATTAATTCACGGTAACGTGTGATATCGCTATTACGAAGGTAAGTAAGTAAGTTACGACGTTTACCAACCATCTTTAATAGACCACGACGTGAATGATGATCCTTCTTGTGAGTACGTAAGTGCTCGTTTAGAGTGTTAATTTGCTCCGTTAGGACAGCAATTTGAACCTCTGGAGAACCAGTATCAGTCTCATGAGTTCTAAATTGTGCAATGATTTCATTTTTACGCTCTTGTGTTAAAGCCATCCTATTTCACCTCCTAATAATTAAACCCCCAGTTACCTAGCAAGCATCGGTGAGTCGCAATGCCAAGTAATGGTTGTCATAAAGTACATAACATAGAATACTACTTTTCATTTGAAAAAGCAAGTATATTCTTTACGCTCGCAAAATATTCTTGGGCAACCTTTTTATCTTGAGCGATTTGCGTAACTAACTCATCAATTCCATTAAACTTTTTTTCTTCTCTTATACGCATGTGCCACTCCACTGTAACACTTTGATCGTATATGTCTTTATTAAATTCAAATAGATGCACTTCAATAGATAATTGACGCTCATTCTCTTTGAAAGTTGGTTTATACCCGATATTACATACACCATCATGCCATTCATCATGAACCTTCAACCTTACCGCATATACACCTACAGATGGCAACAGGTATTCATCACTTAAACCTACATTTGCAGTTGGAAAACCAATTTGACGTCCACGCTTATCACCGTGTACAACTGTTCCTTCTACCGTGTAAGCTCTCCCTAAAATAGATGGAATTTGTTCCATTTCACCGTTTCGAATTAACTTTCGTAATGAAGTAGAACTTACTTTTTCTTCTTGATATTCAACTTTTTCGATCACGGTTTGTGTAAACTCCCCTCTTGCATGAAATGGTAAAGTCTCCATCTTCCCTTTTCCTAAACGTCCATATGAATAATCAAAGCCTGCTACTACATGCTTTACATTTAAACCGATAATATACTCATCGACAAACTGTTGTGGCAATAATCCAGCAAATGGCTCATCGAATTTCACCACATATAAGATATCAATTCCTAAACTTGCGATGATTTCTTCTTTAAGACGCATCGGTGTAATATACTCCACATGCGCTTCTTTTTTCCCTAATACAACAGATGGGTGTGGATGGAACGTCATGACAGCACTTTTACATCCTCTTTCATCCGCTATTTTTTTCGCTGTTCGAATCACACGTTGATGTCCTAAATGAATGCCATCAAAATATCCTAATGCCATTACAGTAGGTGGTAATTCTATTTTATTTTGTTCATGTGGATGAGTTAAATGAATAAGTTTCACGCTTGAATTCACCTTTTTCTGTAATAATCCTTCCAATAATTCATTATAGCTTTAGTTCTTGATTATTCACAAGTACTTTCATTGGCTTTAGCATGCCAGGGTGTTTTGGGTGATGCTCATAAATTGCTAAGCAACGATCGTTTTTGTCAAATACTGTAATAAATGGTGCTGTTGTTTCTAATTCATTCTTTAAGAACATACCGTTCTTTATTTTTTCAGCTTGCTTTTCATCTACAACCATTTTTGGAAACTTACTTAGTGCCTCATCAATTGAGATGAAAATAGACTCTACTGTTCCATTTTGCACGTTTTCTTCAATTTCTTCAAATGATATGCAATCTTCTAGTAAAAATTCACCAGATGCTGTTCTTACAAGGTGAGACATATGTGATGGAAATCCAAGTTTTTCACCAATCATTACTGCTAGTGTTCTTACATATGTTCCTTTACTACACGTTACATGGAAACGAAATGAAATGTTTTCTCCTTCAAAAACTTCACGTTCATCAAGTAATACAAATTCATGAATTGTAATTGTACGAACTGGACGTTCAACTTCTTGTCCTGCCCTTGCATATTCGTATAGTTTTTTTCCGTTAACTTTTACAGCTGAGAACATCGGTGGCATTTGTTCAATTGTCCCTGTTAGTTCCGCTAGTACCTCTTCTACTTCTTTACGTGTAATGACACGATTTACATCTTGTTTCTCCACAACTTCACCAGAAGCATCTTCTGTTGTTGTTGAAAACCCTAATGTCACTTCACCTTCGTATGTTTTTGTTTCACTTGTTAAAAATTGCGCAATTTTTGTTGCACGCCCAACGCAAATAGGTAATACTCCTGTTACATCTGGATCCAGTGTCCCTGTATGACCAATTCGTTTCTCACGTAATATCTTTCTTAATTTGAACACACAATCATGTGATGTCATTCCTTTTGGCTTATGTAATAATACTACACCTTCCATATATTCACCTCATCGTTATTCTTTTATAGTAATTGCAATTATGCAAAACTTATTTTACATTGAAAAAATGGATAGACAAATGTCTATCCATTATTCTTCACGTTTACCGTCTTTATTAATTTCATGTAAAAGTGTATCAATTCGATGACCATATCCGATAGACTCATCAAACTCAAAGGTAATTTCTGGTGTTTTACGAAGACGAATACGTTGGCCAATTTCTGAACGAATAAAGCCTTTTGCCTTCGCTAAACCTTTTAATGTATTTTCTTTCTGTTCTTCGTCACCTAAAACAGAAATGTATACTTTAGCAATTTGTAAATCTCCACTTACTTGTACATCTGTTACTGTAACAAATCCAATACGTGGGTCTTTAATTTTACGACTGATAATGTCGCCTAATTCTTTTTTCATTTGCTCGCCCACACGGTTCGCACGTAATTTCATAACTCTTCACCTCATTCAATACCATTCCAAATGTGTTATCGTACGTTCAATTTCAGGAAATGAATCGATATACTCAAGTACACGATTCATTTCTTTTTCACAGACAACACGATTTGAGGATACGGAAACAATTGCAATTTCTGTACGTTGCCATACATCTTGATGCCCAACTTCAGAAACAGCTACATTATAGCGCTGTTTCACACGAGTTAACACACGTTGTAAAATTGCTCGTTTCTCTTTTAAAGAATGCACATCGTAAATCATACACTCGAATGAGAGTGAAGCGATAATCATCGCTTCACTTCTTCCATAACGTATGCTTCAATGATGTCCCCTTCTTTAAGATCATTATATCTCTCAATTGTAATACCACACTCATAGTTTTGTGCAACTTCTTTTACGTCGTCTTTGAAACGTTTTAACGTATCAAGTTTTCCTTCGAAGACTACTACGCCATCACGGATAATACGAACGCCACTATCACGTGTAATTTTACCGTCTATTACGTAACAACCTGCGATTGTTCCAACTTTTGTTACTTTGAATGTTTGACGAACTTCCGCTTGACCGATTACTTTTTCTTCGAATTCTGGATCCAGCATACCTTGCATTGCTGATTCAATTTCTTCGATTACTTTATAGATAATACGGTGTAAACGAACATCAACTTTCTCTAATTCAGCTGTACGCTTCGCATTCACATCAGGGCGTACGTTAAATCCAATTACAATTGCATTAGATGCAGAAGCTAAAATAACATCAGATTCTGTAATCGCACCTACGCCTGTATGAATAATTTTCACTTTTACGCCTTCAACATCAATTTTACGAAGTGATGCTGCCATTGCTTCTACAGAACCTTGTACGTCTGCTTTCACAATTAAGTTAATTTCTTTTACATCGCCCTCTTGGATTTGTTGGAATAAATCTTCTAGGCTGAATTTAGATTTCTCACCACGTTGTGCAACTAACGCTTCTTGTGCACGTGATTCACCGATTTGACGAGCTTTCTTCTCATCAGCGAATGCCATGAAACGATCTCCCGCTTGTGGCACTTCATTTAAACCTGTAATTTCAACAGGAGTTGATGGACCAGCAACTTTTACACGACGACCAATATCACTTACCATTGCACGAACACGACCGAATGATGTTCCAACAACAATTGGATCTCCAACTCGAAGTGTACCGTTTTGAACAAGTAATGTCGCGATAGTTCCTTTACCTTTATCAAGCTGTGCTTCAATTACAGTACCAGCTGCATAGCGATTTGGATTTGCTTTATATTCTTCTACTTCACTCACAAGAAGGATCATTTCTAGTAAGTTGTCAATTCCCTCGCCTTGAATCGCAGAAATTGGTACGAAAATCGTGTCTCCGCCCCAAGCTTCTGGAACTAATTCATATTCTGTTAATTCTTGCATTACACGATCAGGATTTGCCGCTGGTTTATCCATTTTATTCACAGCAACAATAATTGGTACTCCAGCTGCTTTCGCATGGCTAATCGCTTCAACTGTTTGTGGCATAACACCGTCATCAGCTGCAACAACAAGAATTGTAATATCTGTTACTTGTGCACCACGAGCACGCATTGTTGTAAATGCCGCGTGACCTGGTGTATCTAAGAACGTAATTTTCTTATCATTTACATCAACTTGGTATGCACCGATATGCTGAGTAATTCCACCAGCTTCGCCAGCAGTTACTTTTGAATTACGGATAGAGTCAAGCAATGTTGTTTTACCATGGTCAACGTGTCCCATAATTGTAACAACAGCTGGACGTTCTTTTAAGTTTTCTTCATCATCTTGCTCATCGATGAATGTTTCAAATTCAGTTTCACTTACAACTACTTCTTCTTCTACTTCAATACCGTAATCAGTTGCAATTAACTCAATTGTATCTTTATCTAAGTCTTGGTTAATTGTTGCCATAATTCCTAGCATGAAGAGCTTTTTAATAATTTCAGATGGCTCTTTGCTTAACTTTTTAGCAAGGTCACCTACTGTAAGGCTTCCAGAGAAAGTGATTTTATCTGGCGTTTCTACTATTTGTGTTTGTTGTCTTCCAGCAAAGTTATCTTGACGTTTGTCTTCATTTGCTTTGCCTTTTTTCTTATTCTTATTGCTGTTCTTTTTACTGCGAACAACTTTCTCTTCTACTTCAAACTCATCTGCAACAGAAGGTTTTTCCGCTCCAGTGTTATATTGATTATCTAATTTGTTTACTACTTCATCTTCTAACATTGTCATATGATTCGAAACCTCGATATTCATCTCTTTTAGTTTTGTCATAAGATCTTTACTTGAGATATTATTTTTTTTTGCATATTCATGTACTCGAATTTTACTCATACCTTCACCCCCGGTAATTTGTATCGAGCATGCTACGTAGCTTTTTCGCAAAGCCTTCATCTAAAATAGCTACAACGACTCGCTCGTCTCTCCCAATCGCATGCCCTAATTGTTGTCGATTTTCGACTTTTCTCATTGGTATGTTGTAGTACGTGGTTTTATCAATGATGCGTTTTGTAGTGTTCGCTGACGCATCTTCAGAAAGCAATACTAGCTTTGCTTTGCCACTTCGTACTTCTTTTAAAACGAGTTCTTCACCCGAAATAATTTTTCGAGCGCGGTTTGCTAGTCCTAAAAATGATTTCCAATCAGACACTTATTTCGACTCCTTCTCAACAAGCTCAAGAAGCTCTTCGTACAGAGAACTGTCGATTTTCGCTTTTAGATGATGTTCCAAAATGTTTTTCTTTTGGGCTTGAATAATGCTTTCTTTATCTTTTGATAAATATGCACCTCGTCCTGATTTTTTTCCTGATAAATCAATAGACACTTCGCCCTCTTTGGAACGAACAATGCGAACTAGCTCTCGTTTTGATTTCATCTCTTGCGTCGCAATACATTTTCGTAACGGAACTTTTCGATTGCTCATACTCATCACCTCTATTCGATTTCGTCTTCAGCTGAATCGAATCCGAATGCGATTACGTTATCTTCTTCTGTCACAATACCAAGTTGTTTCGCATCAGACTCACTTTTAATATCAATTTTCCAGCCTGTTAATTTAGCTGCAAGACGCGCATTTTGTCCACGCTTACCAATCGCTAATGAAAGCTGGTGATCTGGAACAACAACAGTTGTTGCTTTCTCTGCTTCATCTACAAGTACTTTAACAACCTGTGATGGACTTAAAGCATTTGCAACATATTCAACTGGGTCATTCGACCAGCGAACGATGTCAATCTTTTCACCTTTTAGTTCATCTACAACGCGTTGTACACGTTGTCCTTTCGGTCCTACACAAGAACCTACTGGATCAACATCGATATTCTCTGCATATACAGAAATTTTAGAACGGTCGCCTGCTTCACGTGCTACAGAGCGAATTTCTACAGTTCCATCATAAATTTCTGGAACTTCCATTTCGAATAAACGTTTTAAAAGACCAGGATGTGTACGTGATACGTAAATTTGTGGTCCTTTTGTTGTCTTTTCTACTTTTGTAATAAATACGCGAATACGATCATGTGGTTTATATTGCTCATTTGGCATTTGCTCACTTACAGGTAATAAAGCTTCTACTTTACCTAAGCTTACATAGATGAAACGAGCATCTTGGCGCTGTACAATACCAACCATAATGTCTTCTTCACGATCACTAAATTCCGAATAAATAACACCACGTTCCGCCTCACGAACTCGCTGTGTTACAACTTGTTTTGCAGTTTGCGCTGCAATACGACCAAAATCTTTTGGCGTTACTTCAATTTCTAGTACATCGCCATCTTGGTAGTTTGGATTAATTTGTCTTGCCTCTTCTACAGAGATTTCAAGACGTGGATCAAATACATTATCCACAACGTCCTTACGTGCTAAAACTTGAATTGTTCCCACTTCTGGGTTAAAACTCACACGAACGTTTTGTGCTTGGTTGAAATTGCGTTTATAAGCAGAGATTAATGCTGCTTCAATCGCATCAATAATAATATCTTTACTAATACCTTTTTCTGACTCTAATACGAGCAAAGCATCTAACAACTCAGTGCTCATGAAGATCCCCCTTCTTACTAAAACGTAACAGCAAGTCGCGCATTCGCAACTTTATCCATTGGAATTTGGATTTCTTTTTTACGTGTTTTAATTGTTAATAGTAGTGTAATTGTAGTACCGTCGTAGGAAAGTAGCTTTCCTTCAAACATCTTCTCACCATCAATCGGCTCATATGTTTTAATTGCCACTTGTTTTCCTATCGCTTGCTGGAAGTCTTTCTCTTTCTTTAATGGGCGTTCCGCTCCAGGAGATGATACATCCAAAAAGTAAAGATGAGGAATTGGATCCTCTTTATCTAAAGCTTCGCTTAAACGTTCACTTACCGCACCGCATTCTTCAATGTCGACTCCCTTTTCAGAATCGATGAATACGCGTAAGAACCAGTCTTGTCCTTCTTGCACATACTCTACATCTACAAGTTCAAGATTTAACTCTTCAACGATTGGCTGCGCAAATGCTTCTACAACTTCTGTGACTTTCTTATCCATAAACAGCCTCCTTCCTGCCGCCATGTACCATTTACAAGAAAAGATCCCGTTCATAAAGACGGTCTATCTTATTCTTTCTCGTTAGCTAACAAAAGCCCCTGCCGTTAAGCAGGGAATATCTGTCTTAGTATTACCAAATTTAAGAAGTAAAACTTGTAACAAAATATGTATATACGACAGAAATATCTTTACTATCTACATGAACAAAATGTAGATAGTAACACGAAAGAGTGGGTTTCCCCACTCTCTTTTTCACAAAATATACATGACATGGTTATCTCGATTTACAGTATACCATAGCAAATGTTGATTTGCAAAGACTTTTCCTACCTATTAGAACAGTGACAATTGGTTTTGATCCGGTAAATCTCCTAGACAACCTTGACCATCTAAATACTCAATAATTGTTTTAGAAACCTTACTGCGCTGCTGTAAGTCTTCTTTTGATAAGAAATCACCATTTTTACGAGCTTCAACAATACTGAAAGCTGCGTTTGTACCAAGACCAGGCACTGCATTAAATGGAGGAATTAAAGTATCCCCATCAATTATAAATTCAGTTGCATGCGAGCGGTATAAATCAACCTTTTGGAATGAATAACCACGCTCACACATTTCAAGTGTCATTTCTAGTACCGTTAATAAACTCTTCTCTTTCGGTGCTGCATCCAATCCTTTTTGTGCAATTTCATCAATTTTTACACGTATGGATGCTGAACCTTTCGCCATCGCCTCTACATCAAAGTCATCTGCACGAACTGTAAAATATGCCGCATAGAATAAAAGCGCGAAATGTACTTTAAAGTATGCGATACGTACAGCCATAAGTACGTAAGCAGCCGCATGGGCTTTAGGGAACATGTACTTAATCTTCTTACATGAATCAATATACCAACCTGGTACATTGTTATTTCTCATTTCCTCTTCCCATTCTTCTGGTACACCTTTACCTTTACGCACCGACTCCATGATTTTGAAGGCTAATGATGGATCCAAGCCTTGATAAATTAAATATACCATGATGTCATCACGACAACCGATAACTTCACTCAGTGTACACGTACCGTTATAAATTAATTCATTCGCATTACCTAACCATACATCTGTACCATGGGACAGTCCAGAAATTTGGACAAGCTCTGAAAACGTCGTTGGTTTCGTTTCTTCTAACATTTGTCTTACGAATTTCGTACCAAACTCTGGTATACCAAGTGTACCTGTTTTACAGTTAATTTGTTCTTCCGTTACCCCTAAAGATTCTGGACCAGAGAAAATCTTCATTACTTCTGGATCATCCGTTGGGATTGTTTTCGGGTCAATACCACTTAAATCTTGAAGCATACGAATAACAGTCGGATCATCGTGTCCTAATATATCAAGTTTCAATAAATTATCATGAATTGAGTGGAAGTCAAAGTGCGTTGTTCTCCACTCAGCACCTATTGAATCAGCAGGAAACTGAATTGGTGAAAAGTCAAAAATATCCATGTAATCTGGTACAACGATAATACCACCTGGATGCTGTCCGGTTGTACGCTTTACACCTGTACATCCCGCAACTAAGCGATCAATCTCTGCATTTCGAATTGTTAAGTTATGATCATTAGCATAACCTTTCACATACCCATAAGCGGTTTTTTCCGCAACCGTACCAATTGTTCCTGCGCGGTATACATAATCTTCACCGAACAATACTTTCGTATAGTTATGGGCGCGTGGTTGGTATTCTCCGGAGAAATTCAAATCGATATCGGGTACCTTATCCCCTTTAAATCCAAGGAACGTTTCGAAAGGAATGTCATGTCCATCTTTCACATATGGCACATTACATGTTGGGCATTCTTTATCTGGCAAATCAAAACCAGAACCTACAGAACCGTCATTAAAGAACTCTGATTGTTTACACTCTGGACATACATAGTGCGGTGGTAATGGGTTTACTTCTGTAATTTCCATCATCGTTGCAACAAATGATGAACCTACCGATCCACGCGAACCTACTAAATAACCGTCTACTAACGATTTTTTCACAAGCTTATGTGAAATTAAATAAATAACGGCGAATCCATGTCCAATAATACTTTTCAATTCTTTTTCCAAACGAGCTTCTACAATTTCCGGTAGTTCATCTCCATAGATACTTCGTGCCATTACATAGCTCATATCACGTGTTTCATCATCGGCACCTTCAATTTTCGGTGTATATAAATCATCTTTTACTGGATGAACATCACCAATTAATGATGCAATCTTGTGTGTATTTGTCACAACAATTTCTTTTGCTTTGTCTTCACCTAAAAATGAAAAACAATCTAGCATTTCATTTGTTGTACGGAAATGTACAGGCGGTAATGAATGGCGATTTAACGGATTAGCTCCGCCCTGCGAACTGACTAAAATTTTCCGATATATCGCGTCCTCTGGATCTAAATAATGCACATTCCCAGTAGCAACAACTGGCTTATCTAACGTCTCACCTAGTTTTACTAGGTTAGAAATTATTGTTTTTAACTGTCCTTCATCTCGAACAAGTTCACGTTCTACTAAATGACGTAACACTTCTGGAGGCATGACCTCAATATAATCGTAGAACTGCGCAATTTCTTCTACTTCTTCAGGCGCTTTTTGCATCATAGCTTCAAACACTTCACCTTTGTCACAAGCTGTTCCTACTATAATGCCTTCACGATATTTTTTTAATAGTGATCGTGGTACACGTGGTACACGATAAAAGTAATTCAAGTGAGAATATGAAACAAGTTTATATAAATTTTTCAACCCAACATCTGATGTGGCAAGTAATGTCATATGACTTGGACGCCCACGTTTATATGCATCCCCTTGTCCCATACTATCGTTTAGTTGATCGTGATATTCAAATCCCTTTTCAATCACATCTTTTAACATCTTCACAAGTAAATATCCCGTTGCTTCTGTATCATAAATCGCACGATGATGTTGCGTTAATTCAATATCAAGCTTTTTACACATCGTATTTAATCGATGATTTTTCATTTCTGGGAATAAGAACCGTGCAAGTTCTAACGTATCAATAACTGGATTTTTCGTTTTTTCTATCCCAGCCTTTTTAAAACCTACGTTAATAAAGCCCATATCGAAGCTTGCGTTATGAGCAACAAGCGTATGGTCACCCATCCATTCCTCAAACTTTTTAAACACTTCGTCCACTTCTGGTGCATCAGTTAACATATCATCTGTAATACCTGTTAGTTCAATAATCGTTGCCGATAATGGTTGATGAGGATTTGCGAAAGATTCAAAGCGATCAATAATTTCGCCACCTTTTATCTTTACAGCAGCTAACTCAATGACTGTATCATATACAGCAGATAGCCCTGTTGTCTCAACGTCAAAGACAACATATGTTTCTTCTGCAAGTAGACGATGTGCTTCGTTATACGCTATTGGCACACCATCATTAACTAAATTCGCTTCTACACCATATAGAACTTTAACTCCAGCCTTTTTACCAGCAGAATATGCTTCTGGGAATGACTGTGCAACAGCATGGTCTGTAACTGCAATAGCCTCATGCCCCCATTTTCCTGCTTGGGCAACGAGCTTAGAAACAGAAGTAACAGCATCCATTTGACTCATTGGAGTATGAAGATGAAGTTCTACTCTTTTTTCCCCTTCTTTTGCTTTATCTTTACGAGAAGGCCCCGTTATTTCATTTATATCATTTGCGATCATAACTAAATCACGCACGAATGTATCATTTTGAACTGAACCACGCGCTTTTACCCACGTTCCTTTTTTCAAGGATTGTAACATCGGGATGTCTTCTTTATCACGTGAGAACATCTTAATCATAATAGAGTTCGTATAGTCCGTTATCTTTAAAGTTAATAGCGTACGTCCACTACGAAGTTCTTTCGTCTCTACATGGAAAACATACCCTTGAACGGTTTTTCTTCTTTCTTCATCTTGAATTTCACGCAGCGGCGTAATCTCTTCATCTGGCTTAATAAGATAACCAAGCACAACTGGTCCTTCATGAACAACATCACTTTCTTCAGCTTGCTTTTTAGCCATCTCTTCCATAGCCTGTATAACTCGTTGACGATCTTCTTCCTGTGTTTGCTCACGAAACTTTTGCATTTCTTCTGCATTTTGCTTTATATGTGTGTCTAACTGAAAACGTGGGAATCCAAAAGCTTCGTATTGATCACCTACTGGTTTCGCAACGTTTTTCTTTAAAGCAGTAGATTCCAGCTCATTATTCACATTTACTAGCAACTTCACGCCATTGACCTGCGGAAGTTGCTTCTTTAAGTACGCGAACATAGGTGAAAATGTAATTCGTTCTGTACAAAGCGGCCAATATGCCTTCACTTCTTCTTCTGTAAATTGTTTATTCTCTGTTTCTAATGCAAATGTTGTTCTTGCAATATGAGAAAATGATTGCTTAAGCTTCGTTTCTAGCAACTCATATAATTCTGTCGGCAAAATACGTGGCACTTGTAAGTCAAAATGCCAACTTTTATTCGCTTTATCAATAACTAGCTTTTCAATACCACCGCCATGTAAATATTGATTTATAAGGTCTTCTGGTATTTGCAACTGTTGGAGCAAAATTTGAAATCGCTCTTGTTGTTCATTTGTTAATGACATAAGCACTCTCCTTCCATTTGCTATTATAAATTGAAACGTACTACAAAGAAAGATTTCTCCCTTCTTCTTTTACAAAATACGTTTACAAAGAAAGAGAAGGTACCTCATTACGAGGTACCTCTTCTTATTTTAAAATATTAGCAATATATGTTTGAAGTTCTTCTACTTTCACTTCTTCAGACTCGCCTGTAGCACGTACTTTCACTTCTACAATACCTTCATCTGCTTTTTTACCAACTGTAACACGAACTGGAAGACCGAATAAATCTGCATCTGCAAATTTAACACCTGCACGTTCTGCACGATCATCTAGTAATACTTCGTATCCTTGCTCTTGTAATGAGTTGTAGATATTTTCACCCATTTCACGTTGTGCATCAGATTTCATATTTACTGGAATTACATGCACATGGAACGGTGCAACAGCTTTTGGCCAAACTAAACCGTTCTCATCATTAAACTGCTCTGCAATTGCTGCGACTGTACGAGATACACCGATACCGTAACAACCCATAATAAGTGGTTTTGTTTTTCCGTTTTCATCTAGGAACGTTGCGTTCATTGCTTCACTATAACGAGTTCCTAATTTGAATACATGACCAACTTCAATTCCACGTGCGAAAAGAATTGTTCCATTTTCATCTGGAGATTGGTCTCCTTCTTGGATGAAGCGTAAATCTGTATATTGACTTACTTTAAAGTCACGTTCTGGATTTACATTTACATAATGGAATCCTTCTTCGTTCGCTCCTGAACATCCATTGACAATTGATGCTACAGCATGGTCAGCGATAATTTCGATATCCCCTGTAACACCAATCGGTCCTAAAGAACCCACTTCACAGTTTAATAACTCTTTTATTTCTTCATGTGAAGCAAGCTCAACGACTGAAGCTCCGTATACATTCTTCACTTTTACATCATTGACTTCATGATCGCCACGAACAAGTACTACTACTAATTTCTCATCTACTTTAAACACCATAGATTTAATGCATTTTTCCCCTGCAATATTTAAGAATGCAGATACTTCTTCAATAGCTTTTTGATCTGGAGTTGCTACTTTTTCAAGTGCTTTTTCGGCTTCATCACTCTTCGTATACGTAGCAACAACAGGAGCCATTTCAATATTTGCCGCATAATCAGATGTATCAGAATACGCAATTGTATCTTCACCTACATCAGATAACACCATAAATTCGTGTGTATCTTTTCCGCCCATTGCTCCAGAATCAGCGATAACTGCACGGAAATTCAAACCACAACGAGCAAAGATATTAGAATACGCTTTGTATAAACCGCTATATACTTCATCCAAACTTTCTTGTGTTGCATGGAAAGAATACGCATCTTTCATTAAAAATTCTCTTCCGCGTAATAAACCGAAACGTGGTCTTTGCTCATCACGGAATTTTGTTTGAATTTGATATAATGTTAATGGTAGTTTTTTGTATGATTTAATTTCATCACGTACAAGATCTGTAATTACTTCCTCATGAGTTGCCCCTAACGCAAACTCGCGTGCATTACGATCTTTCATACGCATTAATTCTGATCCGTAAGAATACCAACGGCCTGATTCTTGCCATAATTCAGAAGCTTGCATAGCTGGCATTAATAGTTCTACTGCCCCTGCGCGCTCCATTTCTTCACGAACAATACGTTCTACTTTGTGTAACACTTTTAAACCAAATGGTAGAAAACTATAAATACCAGAAGCATTTTGACGCATAAACCCTGCGCGAAGTAATAATTGATGACTCTTAATTTCAGCATCTGCTGGAACTTCACGTAATGTAGGACTGAATACCATACTTTGTTTCATTTATTCGCACCTCTTCATTTTACTCTTACACGCAATAAAATCCCTCACCTCGAGTTAGGTGAGGGATTTTATTCTACGAGCTCTATTTCATTATAAACTTCTTCTTATTTTACAAGAAAAACTTACGGATGTCATTCCATGTTACAACTAACATAAGCAACATTAATAATGCAAACCCAATAAAGTGAACCATTCCTTCTTTTTGACGATCAATTGGTTTTCCTCGTAACGCTTCAATTAAGAAGAAGAACAAACGTCCACCGTCTAAAGCTGGGACTGGTAATAAATTAAATAAACCAAGGTTAATACTTAAAACTGCCGCTAAACTTAGTACACGCGTAAATCCATAATCTACAACTTGATCTGTTAGATTATAAATTCCTACTGGACCTGACAACTCATTAATAGAAAATTGACCCGTTACTAATTTCACAAGAGAATCAAAAATTAGTTTCGTCCATTCGTATGTTTGTTCAAATCCTGATTTAATAGAACCCATCACTGTTTTCTCTACAGGAGAATAAACACCAATTCTACCAACTTCGTCTTTTCCTTCTTTATCAAGCGTTGGTGTTACTTTCAAATTAAATTGCTCACTATCACGCTTTACATGTAACGTAATTTCTTTATTTGGATTTTCACGTACAATCGTTACAACATCTTTCCATGTACTAGTGTTCTTACCATTGATTGCTTGAATTGTATCGTTTTCTTTTAATCCAGCTTGTTCTGCAGCACTATTCCCCATTACTTTTCCAACCATCGGTTTGTCAACAGGAACTCCTTGTACAAATCCAAGAATCACAAAAATAACAAATGCTAGAATAAAGTTCATTGCAGGACCTGCAAAGATTGTTAGAGCGCGTTGGCCCAATTTTTTAGAGCCAAATTGTCTATTGTACGGAGCGATTTGAATTTCTTCTCCCGCAGAAATGATACGAGCTTTTTCATTCACTCGGAATGTTTGCAGCTCTTCCTCGTACTCTTCATAACCCGAAATTGTAAGATTATGCTCTAAATCAGCTTGTTCGACTTCAATGACACGAACATTTGGATATTTTTCATGTCCGTCAAAAACTAATTTCACAACTTCGTCTTTTTCATTTAATACAAGCCCAACCTTTTTTCCAGGTTTTAACTCAACTGTGTCCGCATCCTCGCCAGCCATTCTTACATAGCCACCAAGGGGCAGTAATCGAATCGTATACACCGTTTCATTCTTTTCAAATGAGAATATTTTCGGACCAAAACCAATCGCAAACTCGCGGCACAAAATACCTGCTCTTTTTGCGAAATATAGATGCCCTAGCTCATGGAAAAATACGAGTGCACCGAAAATTAATATAAAGGCAATCGCTGTATTCAATTCCATAACCACCTTTGCTAAATTTGTTCCATCACAAACCGTCTTGTGGCTGCGTCAATTTCCTGAATTTCCTCTAAGCTCGGACGTGCAATGACAGTGTGATGGTGCATTGCTTTTTCAATGAGGTCTTCCACTGTTAAGAAACCAATTCTCTTTTGTAAAAAAGCTTCAACAGCTACTTCATTTGCCGCATTCATTACAGCCGGCATACTTCCACCTGTCTTTCCAGCTTCATACGCAAAACGTAGACAACGGAAACGCTCTTGATTCATTTTCTCAAAATGCAATGTTCCCATTTCCCATAAATTTAACTGTTTCGTGTCTGAAAGAGGTAATCTATCAGGATATGTAAGCGCGTATTGAATCGGTACTCGCATATCAGGTGAGCCAAGCTGTGCCATTACACTACGATCTTCAAATTCAACCATAGAATGAATAATACTTTCTTTATGTAGAACAACATCGATTTGCTCATAAGGGATACCAAAAAGCCAGTGCGCTTCAATTACTTCTAGCCCCTTATTCATCATTGTAGCAGAATCAATTGTAATTTTCGAACCCATTGACCAGTTTGGATGACGAAGTGCATCTTCTACGGTCACTTGATGCAATTCATCTCTCGTTTTATCACGAAAACTTCCGCCTGAAGCAGTTATAATTAAGCGAGAGATTCTTTTTTCATTTTCACCATTCAAGCATTGAAAAATAGCTGAATGTTCACTGTCTACTGGAAGTAACGATACATTATGTTTTCGTGCTGCTTCCATTACAAGATGCCCTGCAGTTACTAACGTTTCTTTGTTTGCAATTCCAATTGTTTTTTTCGCCTCAATTGCACGGAGTGTCGGTAATAACCCTACGCTACCTACAACAGCATTCACTACAATTTCTGTATCGGGATGTAGCGCTACTTCTAATAAGCCTTCGCTACCATATACGACTTTTGTATTACCAGAAACAGCTTGTAATTTTAAAACATCTTCCTCTCTTTGCACAGAGACAATTTGCGGGGAAAATTCTTGAATTACCTTTACTGCATAATCAACATTTTTCCCTACAGAAAAAGCAACGAGACGGAATTGGTCTGGGTGCGAGCGTAACACATCTAATGTTTGTGTACCGATTGATCCGCTTGCACCTAGTAAACTAATGTTTTTCATGACTCCAACCCCTCGTTCATTTATTAATTGTATTGTAATAAGAAGTATAGAATTGGTAATACAAATAACCAACTATCTGTTCGATCTAAAATACCACCATGTCCAGGTAAGATTGTACCGGAATCCTTTACACCATAATGGCGTTTAAAGGCAGATTGCACTAAATCACCAATTTGTCCAAAAATAGAAATGATAATCGTCAGAACGATTAAAATTCCTACATTCGCTTCTACTGGGAAGAACATGTTATAAACAAGTGCAACAACAATTCCACAAACAATACCGCCTAATGAACCTTCAATCGTTTTATTCGGACTAATTTCTGGCCACAATTTTCTTTTTCCAAATGCTTTTCCTATGAAATAGGCACCTGAATCAGTTGCCCATATGACAAATAGTGCACAGAACACATATTTGATTCCTAATATTCTCGTTTCATTTAAATATAAGAATCCCATTCCAACATATGTCGTTGCCATAAGTAAAAATGAAGCATTGTCAAAAGTAAATGTATTCTTAGAAAGGACTGTATATGATAAAAGTAATAAAACAATCACAAATGTGATTTCTAATTTACCTAATCCAATCCACGTAAACAGTTCTGATGCACTACTCGGAACTAAAATAATCCACAATAATACTGCAGCTAAAACTGTTGGTACCGAAATAAGCGTAAGCTTGTTCATACGAATTAATTCATATAAACCTATAGAAGCAAGTGCATACACTAAAACTGTAAAAGGCACGCCACCGTAAATTACGATGGGAATGAATAGCGCGGCAGCAATCACTCCAGTAATAATTCTCTGTTTCACTACCAAACCCTCTCTTTCTACACGCCTCCGAATCTGCGCCCTCTATGTTGAAAGTCTGTAATCGCATTTAGCAAATGTTCCTCGGTAAAATCTGGCCAATACACATCTGTAAACCAAAATTCCGAATAAGCAATTTGCCATAACATGAAATTACTAATACGTAGCTCTCCGCTTGTACGGATTAACAACTCTGGATCAGGTAAAGAACTCGTCATTAAGTAAGAAGAAATCATTTCTTCACTTATTTCTTCCGAACGAATTTTTCCTTCCTCACTATCTTTCATCATATGTTGCACAGCAGAAACGATTTCATCTCGACTTCCATAGTTTAACGCGAAATTAAGAATTAATCCCTTATTCTCTTTCGTATCTTCCATGGCTTTTTCCATCGCTCTGCGCGTATGCGTAGGAAGACGATCTTTTTGCCCTATTACTCGGACTTGTACGTTTTCTTCAATCAACTCTGGTAAAAATGCACCTAAAAATTCTTCTGGAAGCTTCATCAAATAATCAACTTCTTTTTTCGGTCTTTTCCAGTTCTCAGTCGAAAAAGCATAAAGAGTTAATACTTTCACATCAAGCTTACTTGCAAATTTTGTGATTTTCTTCACAACTTGCATACCTTCATGATGACCAGCAATGCGAGGCATGGCTCTTCTCTTTGCCCATCTTCCATTACCATCCATAATAATAGCAATATGTTCTGGGATATATCCTTTTTTCACTTTTTCAATGAGATGATCAAACGATGTGACCTTTTTACTTTTAAAAAAAGGAAACTTTTTAAACATCATTCATACCCTCCAACAAGCAGACGTATGCCTAAAAGTGTAAAAAGACCCCCTTAAGAAGAGGGTCATATTTGCGAAATTATCGCTATTACACTTCCATAATTTCTTTTTCTTTGTTTTTTGCGATTTCGTCAACTTTTGCAATATATTTATCTGTTTCTTTTTGGATATCTTCAGTATATCCTCTTAAATCATCTTCTGTAATGTCGCCAGCTTTTTCAAGCTTCTTAAGGTCATCATTACTGTCACGACGTACGTTACGAACAGCAACTTTTGCTTCCTCAGCATATTTTTTCACAACTTTTACAAGATCACGACGACGCTCTTCTGTTAATGCAGGGAATGCAATACGAATTACAGTTCCATCATTAGAAGGGTTTAAGCCTAAATCTGCTTTTAAAATTGCTTTTTCAATATCACCGATAGAAGTTTTATCATAAGGTTGAATTACAAGCAAACGTGCTTCTGGAACTGTAATGTTCGCTAATTGCACAACTGGTGTTGGTGCACCATAGTAATCAACTTGTACCTTATCTAATACAGACGAGCTTGCACGACCAGCGCGAACTGTTGCTAATTCACGAGAATAAGCAGCAACTGCTTTTTCCATTTTTTCATTTGAAGACTTCAATACTTGTTGTCCCATAATTTATTTCCCCCTTACAACTGTTCCAATATTTTCGCCTAAAACGGCACGTTTAATGTTACCTTTTTCCATAACCGAGAATACAATTAATGGAATATCATTATCCATACATAAAGAAGAAGCTGTAGAATCCATTACACCTAAACCTGCTTTTAATACATCTAAGTAAGTAAGTGTTTCGTATTTCGTAGCTGTTGGGTCAATAGATGGATCTGCACTATACACGCCATCCACATTATTTTTCGCCATTAAAATAACGTCCGCTTCGATTTCAGCTGCACGTAATGCTGCTGTTGTATCTGTAGAGAAGTATGGGTTACCAGTACCTGCAGCAAAGATAACAACACGTTTTTTCTCTAAGTGACGAATTGCTTTACGACGAATGTAAGGCTCTGCCACTTGACGCATCTCAATTGAAGTTTGTACGCGAGTTTGAATTCCAATATTCTCTAAGCTATCTTGAAGAGCTAATGAATTCATAACTGTTGCCAACATGCCCATGTAATCTGCTCCTGCACGATCCATACCCATTTCGCTTCCAATTTTCCCACGCCAAATGTTACCGCCACCAACAACAACAGCAACCTCTACATCAAGTTCTGCAATTTCTTTCACTTGTTCCGCAACTGACTTAATAACAGCTGGGTTAATTCCAAATCCTTGCTCGCCAGCTAAAGCTTCTCCGCTCAGCTTTAAAACGACACGATTATATTTCGGTTTACTCATAATGAACCTCCAATTGCTTACATCTTTATTTTAAAAAAGGGAACACAATGTGTTCCCTAATCTGTATTAGTTGTTACCTTTTACTTGGTTCATTACTTCTTCAGCAAAGTTGTCTTCGCGTTTTTCGATACCTTCACCAACAGCGTAGCGAACGAATCCTTTTAATGTTCCGCCTTTAGACTCAACGAATTGACGAACTTTCATGTCAGGATTCTTAACGAATGTTTGGTCAAGTAAGCAAATCTCTTCAAAGAATTTGCCAAGACGGCCTTCTACCATTTTCGCAACGATTTTTTCAGGCTTGCCTTCGTTTAAAGCTTGTTGTGTTAATACTTGACGCTCATGCTCAACTTCTTCAGCTGTTACAGCATCGCGGTCGATGTATTTAGGGTTAACTGCTGCAATGTGCATTGCTACATCTTTAGCAGCTGCTTCATCAGTAGAACCTTCAAGAACTGTTAATACACCAATACGTCCACCCATGTGTAGGTAAGCGCCGAATGCATCTGCATCAGTTTTTGATACGATTTCGAAACGACGAAGTGTAAGTTTTTCACCAATTTTAGCGATTGCTTCATTGATGTGCTCTTCTACTGTTTTGCCGCCTTCAATTGTTTGAGCCATAGCTTCTTCAACGTTAGCAGGTTTGTTAGCTAATAAGTGAGCAGCTAGTTCTTTAATTAATGCTTGGAAACCTTCGTTTTTCGCAACGAAATCAGTTTCAGAGTTTAATTCTAAGATTAAACCTTCGTTACCGTTTGTTTCGATGAAAGTTAAACCTTCAGCAGCGATGCGGTCTGCTTTTTTAGCAGCTTTCGCAATACCTTTTTCACGTAAGAAGTCAATTGCTTTCTCCATGTCGCCGTTAGTTTCTGTTAAAGCTTTTTTGCAGTCCATCATACCTGCGCCAGTTTTTTCACGAAGTTCTTTTACCATTTGTGCAGTGATTGCCATGTTTTTCATCCTCCTAAAATATGTATTTATACCTTAAAAAAGGTGATAAAAGGCCGAACCCCTTATCACCTTTCCAAATTTGTTACGCAGTAACAGTTTCTTCACCTTGTTTTGCTTCAAGGATCGCGTCTGCCATTTTAGATGTAAGAAGTTTTACAGCACGAATTGCATCATCGTTTGCTGGGATAACGTGATCGATTTCGTCTGGATCACAGTTTGTATCAACGATACCGATGATTGGAATGTGTAATTTGCGTGCTTCAGCAACTGCAATACGCTCTTTACGAGGGTCTACTACGAATAATGCACTTGGAAGACCTTTCATATCTTTAATACCGCCTAAGAATTTCTCAAGACGCTCTAACTCTTTTTTAAGTTGAACAACTTCTTTCTTAGGAAGTACTTCGAAAGTACCATCTTCTTGCATTCTTTCGATATCTTTAAGACGCTTGATACGCTTTTGGATTGTTTGGAAGTTTGTTAAAGTTCCACCTAACCAACGTTGGTTAACGAAGTACATACCAGCACGAGTTGCTTCTTCTTTAATAGCTTCTTGTGCTTGCTTTTTAGTACCTACGAATAAGATGTCTCCGCCTTCAGCAGCGATGTCACGCATCGTTCTGTAAGCTTCCTCAACTTTTTTCACAGTTTTTTGTAAGTCGATGATGTAGATACCGTTACGCTCTGTGAAAATGTAACGCTTCATTTTTGGGTTCCAACGACGAGTTTGATGTCCGAAATGAACACCAGCTTCAAGCAATTGCTTCATAGAAATTACTGACATAATTTAGTTCCTCCTAAATGGTTTTTTGATATCCTCCGTTTACTTCATCTCTAAGCGAAACTACGAACGTAGCACCAACACTTAAATCAGTAAACGTGTGTACTTTGTACTGACACCACTGCTTACTATATCATACTGAAATATTACAATCAAGTCGAAAATGCGAACAATGTAAAACTTTCTTTTTTTCACGCTCAAATTCTAGTATTACCAACCTTCAATTCCTTTAAGCAAGGAATTGAAGGTTAATTAATAGTTTTCTAATGAACGTTGTCATGACGCCTTACGTAAGCAAAATCATTCTCTTAAAAAAACAAAAAACTCTCCTCAACCGAGGAGAGTTTTTTTATAAATTAGTTTGTTTTTAATTTAGCAAGTTCCTGTAGAAACTTGTCGTTTAGCACTTTAATGTATGTTCCTTTCATACCTAAAGAGCGAGACTCAATAACACCAGCACTTTCTAATTTACGTAGTGCATTTACGATTACAGAACGAGTAATTCCTACGCGATCAGCAATTTTACTTGCAACAAGTAAACCTTCTGTTCCGTTTAATTCTTCGAAGATATGCTCGATTGCTTCTAACTCACTGTAAGATAATGAGCTAATCGCCATTTGAACAACAGCTTTACTACGTGCTTCCTCTTCGATTTCTTCTGCTTTTTCACGTAAGATTTCCATACCTACAACAGTTGAGCTGTATTCAGCAAGAATTAAATCATCGTCTAAGAACTCTTGACCAAGACGAGCTAATACTAGTGTACCTAGACGCTCACCGCCACCAACGATTGGTACGATTGTAGTTAAACCTTGACCGAATAATTCTCTATTTTCTACTGGGAATGCTGTGTAGTCACTATCCACACCTAAATTTGAAGATGTTTCTGTAACATTGAATAAGCTTTGCGTATACTCTTCTGGGAATTGACGCTCTGCAAGCATGTGTTTCATACGTTCGTTCTCGATTTGTTGGTGAATCGCATATCCTAATAATTTACCGCGACGACTTACAACGAACACGTTTGCTTCAATTACTTCACACATTGTGTCAGACATCTCTCTAAAGTTTACAGGCTTTCCTGCTGCGCTCTGTAATAACGCATTTAATTTTCTCGTTTTTGCTAATAATTCCATTTCAAAATTTCCTCCTACATGTTACTTACATATTTTTTCATCACTTGGAAACTAGGGCGAGTCACCTGATGACACTATTACAAAATAAACTGGCTCACATCTTTATTTTTAGCTATTGTCGCTAATTTTTCCTCAACATATTGAGGTGTTATCGTTATTTTCTCTAACGTAATTTCAGATGCCTCAAACGATAAATCTTCAAGGAGCTTCTCCATAACAGTATGAAGTCTTCTCGCTCCAATATTATCTGTATCCTGATTAACTTGATAAGCAATCTCAGCAATCTTACGAATAGCTTCGTCTGAAAATTCAATTTCTATACCTTCAGTCGCTAATAAGGCCATGTACTGTTTAATTAGCGCATTGTCAGGTTCGATTAGTATTTTAACAAAATCATCCGCCGATAATTTTGTTAATTCTACTCGAATCGGAAATCTCCCTTGCAATTCCGGAATTAAATCCGACGGTTTAGACATATGGAACGCTCCAGCTGCAACAAATAAAATATAATCCGTTTTTACTGATCCGTATTTTGTCGCTACATTCGATCCTTCTACAATCGGTAAAATGTCACGTTGCACACCTTCACGCGATACATCTACGCTATTCGACTGCTTACCAGCAATTTTGTCAATTTCATCGATAAAAATAATCCCGAGCTGTTCAGCACGATAAACAGCCTCTTGTGTAACTTCATCCATATCAATTAAGCGCTGTGCCTCTTCATTTGTCAAGAGTTTTCTTGCTTCTTTTACAGAAAGTTTACGTTTTTTCGTTTTTTTCGGCATGATACTTCCTAGTGCATCTTGGAAATTCATTCCCATTTGCTCCATGCCAGTTCCTTGCAACATATCAAACATAGAAGACTGTTGTTCCGTCACTTCGATCGATATCACTTCATCTTCAAGAAGGCCTGCCGCAAGCTTTCTTTCCACATCTTGACGTTTCTTTTCGATTTCATCATCTTCCTCTACATCAGATGTTTGGTTTGAATTTTGATTACCACCAAAAAGCATTTCTAATGGATTTTTAAATCCAGATTGTTTCTCCGGACTCGGCACTAAAATTTCAACAAGACGTTGATTCGCTTGCTCTTCTGCTTTATCTTGAACTTTAACTACCATTTCCTCTTTCACAATGCGAACGGACGTTTCAACAAGATCGCGGACCATCGACTCTACATCTCGACCCACATATCCAACTTCTGTGAATTTCGTCGCTTCAACCTTAATAAAAGGTGCTCCAACGAGTTTCGCCATTCGCCGTGCTACCTCTGTTTTACCAACACCTGTCGGTCCAATCATTAAAATATTTTTAGGTGCAATTTCATCACGTAAATTTTCAACTAATTTACTGCGACGGTATCGATTTCGTAGAGCTACAGCAACCGCTTTCTTTGCATCTTTTTGACCGATGATGTATTGATCTAATTTTTCCACAATTTGACGCGGAGTAAAATGTAAATGCATATAAAATGCCTCCCTTACGATTCTACAATTCTTCAACAATTATGTTATGGTTCGTATAAACACAAATATCGCCTGCAATTTCTAAACTGGCCTTCGCAATTTGTTTCGCTGTTAAATGTTCACTTGCATGTTGCTTTAAAGCACGACCAGCAGCAAGTGCATAATGTCCGCCTGAACCAATTGCTAAAATACCATCATCTGGTTCAATCACTTCTCCTGTACCTGAAACAAGGAGCATCGTTGTTTTATCCATGACAATGAGCATTGCTTCTAGCTGACGTAGCATTTTATCACCACGCCATTGTTTCGCCATCTCAACTGCAGCGCGCTGCAAGTTGCCATTATACTCTTCTAATTTCCCTTCAAACATTTCAAAAAGAGTAAATGCATCAGCAACTGATCCTGCAAAACCAGCTAAAACTTTCCCTTGGAAAAGTTTGCGAACTTTGCGAGCTGTATGTTTCATTACAACAGCATTCCCCATCGTTACCTGACCATCTCCAGCCATTGCACATTCTCCATTATGATGAACTGCAAATATCGTTGTAGCGTGGAAATTTCCCATAGAAAAAACTCCTTTATATGTTTTTATGGCTTTAAAAGCAATTTATGCCCGCGGGTGATGCTTCATGTACACAGAACGCAATCTTTCTTTAGAGACATGCGTATAAATTTGTGTCGTTGACAAATTCTCATGACCTAATAGCTCCTGCACAGTACGTAAATCCGCTCCTTCATCCAACATATGTGTAGCAAATGTATGCCTTAACATATGGGGACTTATCCGCATTGTAAGTGAAGCTTTCTTAATGAGTTCGTTCAAAACATAACGTACACCCTGATCAGTTAACGGCTTACCTTTCGCATTTAAAAATACCATATGAGATTGTTCTTCAGTCTTTTGAGCTAACTGTTTTCTCCCGTTCTCTATATAAGTAATTAAAGCATCTTGTGCATAGCTTCCGAACGGAATATATCTTTGTTTTTTCCCTTTTCCCATCACTAAAATTGTTCCCACTGCAAAGTCAATGTCGGTAAGTTGCAAATTAACGCATTCGCTTACACGAATCCCAGTTGCATACATCAACTCTAATAAAGCTTGATTTCTTTGACCTAATGGCGCCCCTGTATCAGAAACTTCAAACAATTCCTCTAACTCTTCAGCATATAAAAACTTTGGGATTGACAATTCTTTCTTGGGAAGTGACGCAAGTGCAAACGGATTATCTTTTTGATAACCTTCACGCATCAAAAAACGATATAAACTTCGTAAGCTTGATACTTTCCTTGCGACAGATTTACGGGCTAACTTCTGATCGTGCAACGTCGTCAAGTATAAACGAACATCCGCGTATGTAACATCTAAAAAAGAGGATATGCCTTCTCGCTCCATAAATTGCACAAAATGTTCTAAATCATTTTGATAACTTGCAATTGTATATTTTGAATAATTTCTTTCAATTTGTAAATATCCAACGAATAATTGTAACAATTTCTTCACATTCACATCCATATAACTCACCTCAATAAAGGCTACTAAATCGTATCACAACTTAGTAGCCTTTGCAAGAAATTTAATTAAATATTTACAAAATTTTGAATTGTTTCCAAAGCGCGTGTAGCATATGCTTCATTTCGCTCTTGTTTCTTTTTAATTTTCTTCTCTAACGGTGTAAATAAACCGAAGTTTGCATTCATTGGCTGGAAGTTTTTCGCATTTGTCGCAGTAATATAATTTGCCATACTTCCCATTGCAGTTACAGGTGGTAATACAACTGGCTCTTCACCTTGTACAAGTCTAGCAGCGTTAATACCCGCTAATAATCCTGATGCTGCTGATTCAACATAACCCTCTACCCCAGTCATTTGACCAGCGAAGAATAAATCATCACGTTGTTTATATTGATATGTTGGACGAAGCAGATTAGGCGAATTAATAAACGTATTACGATGCATTACACCATAACGTACAATCTCTGCGTTTTCTAGTCCTGGAATTAGCTGTAACACTTCTTTTTGTGGCCCCCACTTTAAATGTGTTTGGAAGCCTACAATATTGTATAATGTTCCTGCTGCATCATCTTGACGTAACTGAACAACCGCATACGGTGTTTTCCCTGTTTTCGGATCTTCTAACCCAACAGGCTTCATCGGTCCAAATACTAACGTCTGTCTTCCTCTACTTGCCATAACTTCTACTGGCATACAACCTTCAAAGAAAATTTCTTTTTCAAATTCTTTTAAAGGCACTGTCTCAGCAGCAATTAAAGCCTCATAAAAGCGATCAAACTCTTCTTCTGTCATTGGACAGTTTAAATATGCCGCTTCACCTTTATCATAACGAGATTTTAAATATACTTTATTCATGTCAATGCTGTCTTTCTCAACGATTGGTGCTGCAGCATCATAGAAATAAAAATAATCTTCACCTGTTAGTTTTTTTAATTGTGCAGAAAGATCCGGAGACGTAAGTGGACCTGTCGCAATAACAGTTGGCCCCTCTGGAATTTCAGTGATTTCCTCATTCATTACAGTTACGTTCGGATGATTTTTCACATATTCAGTCACTTTCGCCGCGAATTCATGACGATCTACAGCTAAAGCACCTCCTGCTGGTACAGAGCACTCATCAGCTGCACGAATAATGACAGAATCCATTAGGCGCATTTCTTCTTTAATAACACCGACAGCATTTGTTAATGTGTTTGCGCGAAGTGAGTTACTACATACTAATTCAGCAAATTTATCTGTATGATGAGCTGGTGTTTGCCTTACTGGTCTCATTTCATATAATTTTACTTGGACACCACGCTTTGCAATTTGGTAAGCTGCTTCGCTTCCTGCAAGACCTGCGCCAATGACGTTTACTACCTGTGTTGTCATATATATCACCTTTCCTTTTCTTCCCGAAAAAAATGTGAGCAGTTACGCTCACATTTGTTGTTCTTCTTCATAATCACACGAAACACATTGTACTTGCACGCCTTTTTTCAACTTTTTCTCTACGAGCATACCTTCACACTTCGGACATTTACGACCAATCGGCTTATCCCAAGATACAAAGTCACATTCTGGATACGTACCGCATCCATAGAAAAGGCGTTTCTTTTTATTACTACGGCGTTCAATAATTTGCCCTTTATCACACTTCGGACAAGTAACACCGATTTCTTTTACAATCGGTTTTGTATTACGACATTCCGGGAAATTCGAACAAGCCATAAACTTCCCATATTTACCCATTTTAAAGACCATCGGGTGACTACATAATTCACAGTCTTCCCCAGCTGGTTCATCTTTAATTTCCACTTCACGCATTTCTTTTTCCGCTTTTTCTAAGCGCGGTTCAAATCCTACGTAGAAATCATCAACAATTTTCACCCAATTTGCATTTCCTTCTTCTACTTCATCAAGGCTTTGCTCCATATTGGCAGTAAATTCAATGTTAATAATTTCTGGGAAAAACTCTAAAATAAGTTCGATTACTATTCCACCAAGCTCAGTCGGAACGAAGCGTTTATTATCTAAAGCAACGTATCCTCGTTTTTGGATTGTTTCAAGTGTCGGTACATAAGTAGACGGTCTCCCAATTCCAAGCTCTTCAAGTGTTCTCACTAGACGAGCCTCTGTATAACGCGGCGGAGGCTGTGTGTAATGTTGCTTCGGTTCTATATCTTTTGAAAATACAGTTTCACCTACTTCTAAAGGTGGCAACATCTTATCCTTTTCTTCCGCACCATCATCTTTCGACTCTACGTACACTTTCATAAATCCTGGGAACTTTACAACTGATCCACTTGCACGGAACTGAACATTGTTATTAATGAGTTTCGCTGTAACAGTATCCATTATAGCAGATGCCATTTGACTTGCAACAAATCGCTCCCAAATCAGTTTATACAAACGGAGTTGATCACGACTTAAGAAACTTTTTAGTTCCTCTGGCTTTCTCATTACCGAAGTAGGACGAATCGCCTCATGCGCATCTTGTGCTTTCGACTTTTTCGTTTCTTTCTTCTTCTCTGTTCCTATGTATTCCGCACCAAACGCCTCAGTAATGTAATCACGAGCCTCTGTTTGAGCTGTTTCTGAGATACGTGTTGAATCAGTTCTCATATACGTAATAAGACCTACAGTCCCTTGTTTTCCAAGATCCATCCCTTCATACAGCTGCTGTGCAAGCATCATTGTTTTCTTTGCTCGCATATTTAACTTACGCGCTGCCTCTTGTTGCAAGGAAGATGTTGTAAACGGTAATGCAGGGTTACGCTTTCGCTCTTTTCGCGTTACATTTTCAACCGAAAACGCATTGTCTTTCATCTTTTCGATTATTTCGTTCACTTGTGCTTCGTTCGTTAATTGAACTTTTTCACCATCTACGCCGTAAAAGCTTGCTTCAAATGTGTCTTTCCCTTTCACAAATTCTGTTTTAATTGTCCAGAATTCTTCAGGTTCAAAACTTTGAATTTCTCTTTCACGTTCGATGATTAAACGAACTGCTACAGATTGTACGCGTCCTGCACTTAATCCTTTTTTTACTTTCTTCCATAATAAAGGACTAATATTGTAGCCAACAAGACGATCGAGTATACGCCTTGCCTGTTGTGCATCTACTAAATCCATATTAATTGCACGAGGATATTTAAATGATTCTTTTATTGCATCTTTTGTAATCTCATTAAATACAACTCGGCAATCTGATTCAACGTCCACATTTAACGTATTTGCTAAATGCCAAGCAATTGCTTCTCCTTCACGATCCGGATCGGCCGCGAGATAGACTTTCTTTGCTTTTTTTGCCGCTGATTTTAAATCTTTTAAAACGGGACCCTTACCACGAATGGTAATATACTTCGGGGTGAAGTTATTCTTTACTTCTATCCCCATTTGGCTTTTAGGTAAATCGCGGACATGTCCCATGGACGCGACGACTTTGTATTTTTTCCCTAAATATTTTTCAATGGTCTTCGCCTTAGAAGGCGACTCCACGATTACGAGGTAATCTGACATGCTAGTGCCTCCTTAAGAGGTGGATTCAAGTCTTCATCAATCTTATTGATTTCTCTTGTTTTTGTCAATCAAGAATGAATATACCATACAGCGACAATCTACCATTTGTCAATAATTGTTTAATAAAAACATAAAAATATATGGTTAATTTAAAATTTCTTCAAGGATATCCTCCGCATTTCTTACTAGCTTTGCGCCTTGTTGAATTAGATGATTCGTTCCCGTTGCACTCTCTATAAATATAGGTCCAGGAAGCGCAAACACCTCTCTATTTTGTTCTAACGCAAGGTCTGCAGTAATAAGGGATCCACTTCTCGTTTTTGCTTCTACAACTAAAACACCTTTACTTATACCGCTAATAATTCGATTTCTTTTTGGGAAATACCATTTTTTCGGCACATAATGCGGTGGATACTCTGTCAATAACAATATATAATCTTTCCACTTGTCATATAAACCGCTATTCTCCTTTGGATACATATAAGATAATCCATGTCCTAATATTGCAATAGTCGGGCAATGCTGCCTTACTGTAACTTCATGAGCAATTGTATCTATCCCTCTTGCAAACCCACTAACAATAAGCCATTCTTTTTCAAGTAAAGGTTGTAAAATAAACTTCACACTCTCCTTTCCATATAAAGACGGTTCTCTCGTTCCAACAATTGCTAATTTATTTATCTTGCCAAGAAAATCTCTCTCTCCTTTTCCGTATAAAACAAAAGGGGGATCTTGTATTTCCTGCAATAGTTGCGGATAATCCTCATCCCATATGGTTATATAAAATATTCGATTTTTTTCTAAATAGGATACATATTGCTTTAGATTTGAAGTCTGAAGGAAATTTACTAGTTCTGAAGATTTTTCCGGGGATATTCCAGCGTAATATTCAAATTGTTTCGGACTAAAAGTGTATACTCCCTTCAGTTCTGGATCAACATATAGTAGTCTCTCCATCGCCTTCCAATGATCCGCCAACATGTAATGAAGGTGCAATAAACGTTCTCTTTTCATCTCAATTCTCCTTACCCATAATTTTTATTATGTAAACAAAAAATGTGTAAAAAGACACCCTCTAATAAGAAGGTGTCTTTCAAAAAGATTAGTAGTTTTTGCAAGTCTCAAATAATCCCTTTTCTTTTAAAACAGAGATTAATGTTTCACCCATAACAGCTGGTGTTTCCGCTACTTTAATACCACAAGCTTCCATTGTTTTAATCTTTTCAGCAGCAGTTCCTTTGCCGCCAGAAATAATCGCCCCAGCATGACCCATACGTTTGCCTTCAGGCGCAGTTTGACCGCCAATGAAGCCTACAACTGGTTTTGTCATATTAGCTTGTACCCACTCAGCTGCCTCTTCTTCTGCCGTACCGCCGATTTCACCAATCATAATTACAGCATGCGTTTCTTCATCTTCATTAAATGCTTTTAACGCATCAATAAAGTCCGTACCATTAACAGGGTCTCCGCCGATACCTACAGCAGTAGATTGGCCAATACCTTCTTGTGTTAACTGATGTACAGCTTCATACGTTAATGTACCAGAGCGAGATACGATACCAACATGACCTTTTTTGTGAATATATCCTGGCATAATACCAATTTTACATTCGTCAGGTGTAATAACACCAGGGCAGTTTGGTCCAAGTAAACGTGTATGTTTACCCGCCATATATCTCTTAACGTTTACCATATCTAATACAGGGATTCCTTCAGTAATACATACTACTAAATCAATCTTTGCATCAACAGCTTCCATAATTGCATCAGCCGCAAAAGCGGGTGGAACGTATACAACTGAAGCGTTTGCGCCTGTTGCTTTCACAGCATCTTCTACTGTATCAAATACTGGTACGCCTTCAATATCAGTGCCACCTTTACCTGGTGTTACACCACCTACAATTTTCGTACCGTATTCAATCATTTGCTTTGTATGAAATAACCCTTGAGAACCTGTAATACCTTGAACAATAACTTTTGTATCTTTATTAACTAATACGCTCATTTTTCTCCCCCGCTTTCTATTAGCCCACTAGTGAAACAATTTTTTGTGCACCGTCTGCCATAGATTCTGCTGCAACAATATTTAAACCAGACTCATTTAAAATTTTCTTTCCTAACTCTACGTTTGTACCTTCAAGACGTACAACTAGAGGCAACTCAAGACCTACCTGCTTCGTTGCTTCAATAACACCTTCTGCGATAACATCACACTTCATAATGCCACCAAAAATGTTAACGAAGATACCTTTTACATTTTTGTCAGAAAGGATAATTTTGAATGCTTCTGTAACTTTTTCAGCTGTTGCGCCGCCACCAACATCTAAGAAGTTAGCTGGGTCACCATGGTAATGTTTAATGATATCCATTGTAGCCATTGCTAAACCTGCACCATTAACCATACAACCGATATTTCCATCTAAAGGAATGTAGTTTAAGTCATATTTAGAAGCTTCAATTTCTTTTGAATCTTCTTCTTCAAGGTCACGAAGTTCTAAAATATCTTTATTGCGATATAACGCATTAGAATCAAAGTTTAATTTTGCATCTAACGCCATAACTTTACCGTCACCTGTTGTAACAAGTGGATTAATCTCAGCGATAGAGCAATCTTTTTCGATAAACGCACTGTATAAGCCCATCATAAACTTCACAGCTTGTCCTACAAGTTCTTTTGGAATATTGATGTTAAACGCGATTCGACGCGCTTGGAAACCTTGTAAACCTACTGCTGGATCAATATATTCTTTAAAGATTTTTTCAGGCGTTTTTTCTGCTACTTCTTCAATTTCTGTTCCACCTTCTTCAGATGCCATTAAAACAACTTGAGAAGTTGCACGATCTAATACAAGACCTACATAATATTCTTTTTTAATATCGCAACCTTCTTCGATAAGTAAGCGTTTTACTTCCTTACCTTCAGGACCTGTTTGATGCGTCACAAGTGTAGTTCCTAAAATGCTTTCTGCATATGTACGAACTTCTTCTAAATTTTTCGCAACTTTTACACCGCCAGCTTTGCCGCGTCCACCAGCGTGAATTTGCGCTTTAACTACACATACTTCCGTTCCTAATTCTTTCGCTGCTTCTACAGCTTCTTCTACTGTAAATGCAACCTTCCCGTTCGGAACGCTAACCCCATAGCTTCTAAGGACTGCCTTACCTTGGTACTCATGGATATTCATGGTCCCATCCTCCCCTGTTTTCCTGTTTTACTCGAAAAGTTTTTTAATGTTTAAAAAACATTACATTGCCATTGTATAAGATGATTGGCACGCTGTCTACAATAAAGTGTCAGAAAACTGAAATCGCTTTATTCTTTTTCGAAAATAATAATGTTTATATACCAAAATAAAAAATAAGCTGTGAATATACAGCTTATTTTTGAATCATATCTTTAATTGGCGCGAATGATTTTCGATGTTCCTCTAATACTCCATGTACTTCAATCGCTTCTAAATGCTGTTTCGTCCCATATCCCATGTGTTGTTCAAATCCATATGCAGGATACTTTCCTCCTAACTCTTTCATCATGCGATCTCTCGTGACTTTCGCAATAATAGACGCAGCTGAAATAGAGACACTTTTCGCATCACCTTTAATGATTGATGTTTGCGGAATTGATGTAGGAAGCTTCATCGCATCGATTAATAGATATTCTGGTGTACATGATAAATTAGCAACGGCATCTAACATCGCTTGCTTCGTCGCTTGATAAATATTTATTTCATCAATAACTTGTGGTGATACAATTCCCACTCCAATCGCAATTGCATGCTCTTTAATTTCATCATAAAAACGCTCACGTTTCGCTTCACTTAATTTTTTCGAGTCATTTAATCCTGGAATATAAAAATCTTCTGGAAGGACGACAGCCGCCGTCACAACAGGTCCTGCTAACGGCCCACGGCCCACTTCATCAATGCCAGCAATGTACGTGAGCCCTTTTTCACGTAACTCATTTTCGTACTTTGACATTTCTAGAAATTTTTCTCTTTCTTTTTGTGCTAACTCTTTTTGTTTATACCACTTCAAAATTAGTTTTTGAACACCTTTTCGCTCATCTTTCACTAACATTTGAAAATGCTCGTCTTCTTCACTCATAATTTCTTGCAGCAAACATTCCGCTTCTTGAATAGTCATTTTTTGCATTCATTTACACTCCTTTTAAACGTAACCAAAAAGAAAAGACGTACAAACGCACGTCTTATACTTCTTCTACTTTTTCCACATCTTCTACCTGCTCTGCAAACTCTTCTGGTGTTTCAAATGTCATTTTCCCAAATCTTCCACCACGAAGCTCACGAAGTATAAGCTCAGATGTTTTATCATAATCAATCATTCCGCCGCCCATTAAGCAACCTCTGTTTTTTCCAATTGCATCAAATAACTCCACAATTTCTTCTGGAATGTCATTTAAATTATATCGCTCTTTTAAACGTTCTGGATAATGTTTTTCCATAAAGCGTAACGCATAAATAGCTACATCCTGTAAATTTAATATAGAATCTTTAATTGCACCCGTCGTCGCTAAACGAAGACCAACTAATTCATCTTCAAATTTAGGCCACAAAATACCTGGTGTATCTAATAATTCCATTTCTTTCCCAACTTTAATCCACTGCTGGGCCGTTGTCACACCAGGACGATCTCCTGTTTTTGCTATATTCTTCTTCGCTAATTTATTAATCAGTGTAGATTTACCAACGTTTGGAATACCTACAATTAAAGCACGAATTGCTCTTGGTCTAATGCCTTTAGCAACCATTTTATCGAATTTTTCTTTGACAAGTACTTTACAAGCTGCTGCAATTTCTTTCATACCTTGTCCAGCTTGTGCATTAATTGAAATTGCCTTTTGACCTCTTTCATCAAAATATGCAATCCACTGCTTTGTAAGACGATCATCCGCCATATCGGCTTTATTTAAAACAACAAGCCTTGGTTTATGCGTAATAATTTCATCAATCATTGGATTACGAGAAGATAAAGGTAATCGAGCATCTACAAGCTCAATTACAACATCAATTAACTTTAATTTTTCTGTTACTTGGCGTCTAGCCTTTGCCATATGTCCAGGGAACCATTGGATTACCATGTTGCCACCTTCTTTTTCTTTTATTTCACAATACGTGCATCTTTTAACGGCCAATATAGCATATTTGCTTTACCAATCACTTGGTCCATTGAAATTGTACCAATCGAACGGCTATCTTTACTAAAACGACGATTATCGCCTAAAACAAATAATTGACCTTCTGGAACAGTTTTCTTTCCTGTCATTTCTTCAAGAGTAAAATCATATGTAAGCGGTCCGTCAGCAAGTTGTTTTTTCTGCTTATCTAAATACGGCTCCTCATAAGGTTTCCCGTTAACATATAGTTTATCATTACGGTATTCGATTTCGTCGCCTGGCAGGCCAATAATACGCTTAATATAATCTTTTTCTTCCGTCGCTCGGAATACAATAATATCAAAGCGTTTCGGATCACCTATGTGATAGCCAATTTTATTAACAATCATTCGATCACGGTCATGTAAAGTCGGCGACATCGATACACCATCTACGAGAATTGGGGCAAAGAAAAACTGTCTAATTACGCCCGCTAATACAACAGCAATCAAAATTGCTTTGATCCATTCCCAAAGTGAGCTCTTCTCTTTCTTCATGCTTTCCCCTCCACAGTTATGTAAGCTGCTCGTATTATACCAAAATTTCATATAGATTGGAAAAAGGGAGCTTGTGTATTTACAAGCTCCCATACATGTCTTATCGAATTTCTTTAATACGTGCTTTTTTACCGCGAAGGTTACGTAAGTAGTATAACTTAGCACGACGTACTTTACCACGGCGAAGTACTTCGATGTTCGCGATTCTTGGCGTGTGAACTGGGAATGTACGCTCAACACCTACACCGTAAGAAATCTTACGAACTGTGAATGTTTCACTGATTCCGCCACCACGACGTTTAATTACAACACCTTCGAAAAGCTGAATTCTTTCACGAGTTCCCTCAACTACTTTTACGTGTACACGTAAAGTGTCTCCAGGACGGAATGAAGGAAGGTCAGTTTTTAATTGGCCTTTTGTGATTTCTGTGATTAATTGTTGCATATTAAATTCTCTCCTTTAAACAGATGCTCTTATAAAGTCTTATTAAATTACAGCGGAACATCGTTAATACGGCTACTGATTTCAGTAGCACAAATGTTATAATAGCATATTGCTAGGACTGTTGCAATAGAAAATATATCAAGCCCTTATCGGTCTTCTTTAATCTGTTCCAGCCATTTCTCTTCTTGCTTGGATAATTCTCGTTCTTCCAGTAAATCCGGTCTACGTGTGTACGTACGACGTAGTGACTCTTTATGGCGCCATTCATCAATGTTTTTATGATTTCCTGACATTAGTACATCCGGTACCTTCATACCACGAAAATCAGCAGGACGTGTATAATGTGGGTGCTCTAACAAACCTGTGCTAAAAGAGTCTTCCACTTGTGACGTTTGATTCCCAAGCACTCCTGGCAAAAGACGTACAACACTGTCAGTGACTACCATAGAAGCCAATTCTCCACCCGTTAATACGTAATCCCCAATAGAAATCTCATCTGTTACAAGATGCTCACGAATTCGTTCATCGTATCCTTCATAATGGCCACATACAAAAATAACATGCTCTTCTCCAGCAAGCTCTTCTGCCTTCTTCTGCGTGAAACGCTCTCCTTGTGGACACATTAAGACGATTCTCGGCTTACGGTCTGTTTCCTTCGTTAACTCTTCTACTGCGTCAAAGATAGGCTGCGGGGTTAATACCATACCAGCGCCCCCACCATACGGATAATCATCTACACTATTATGCTTACTAGTTGTATACTCACGGAAATTGACAACACGAAGCTCTACCGCTTCTTTTTCTTGTGCTTTCTTTAAAATTGAAGACCCAAATACTCCCGTAAACATATCTGGAAACAATGTTAAAATGTCAATTTTCATTATAGTAGCCCTTCCATTACATGAATGGTTACTAATTTATTTTCAATGTTAACTTGAAGTACAACGTCATCAATATAAGGAATTAACAGATCTTGACCCTTTGGACGTTTAATCACCCAAACGTCATTCGCACCAGGAGATAGAATCTCTTTGATTGTCCCTAACGCTTCTCCTTCTTCCGTTACAACGTTGCAACCAATAATTTCATGGTAGTAGTATTCACCTTCAGCTAGTTCGCCTAACTGCTCTTCTGGTACTTTTATTAAAGAACCTTTAAACTTCTCTGCTTCATCTACATTGTTGTATCCTTCAAATGTTAATAAATCAAATGTCTTATGTTGACGATGAGCAGTTACCTTCACTGTAAGATAGTCTGTACCTTTCTCATCCCATATGTATAACGTGTTCCCTACTTTATATCGCTCTTCTGGAAAATCAGTACGAGAAATAACACGAATTTCTCCTTTTACGCCATGAGTATTTACAATTTTTCCTACGTTAAACCATTTTGTCATAAATAGTATGTCACCCCTGGTTTCTATATAAATTAAGCATTTCCATTTCATATATGGAACATGCAATTTCTCTTTAAATGTTAAAAAAGGGAGAGGAAATAACTCCTCGCCCTTTTTACGTTTATTGAATTTCCAGTGTGACGTTCTCATCATTATGATGTCCCACTGAATACAAGAGCATTCGAATCGCTTTCGCAACTTTCCCTTGCTTTCCAATGACTTTTCCAACATCCTCAGGATGTACAGTTAATCGATACTTTATTTCTCCGTTGCAAAGTTCCTGTGTAACTTTTACATCTCCAGGATGATCCACAAGAGGTTTAACAATTGTCTCGACTAACATTTTCATTGTCATTGCCTCAATTACTTACCTTGTTTAGATAAGTGGAATTTCTCCATGATACCTTGGTTAGAGAAAAGGTTACGAACTGTATCAGATGGTTTAGCACCATTTCCTAACCATTTTAATGCTGCTTCTTCGTTGATCTTAACTTCCGCTGGTTGAGCAACCGGATTGTAAGTACCGATTTCCTCAATGAAACGTCCGTCACGAGGAGAACGAGAATCTGCAACAACTACACGATAGAAAGGAGTTTTTTTAGCTCCCATACGTTTTAAACGAATTTTAACTGCCATTTATAAAGCACCTCCGAATTTATTTCACACAGATAATTATATTAGCAAAAAGACTATTGCTTTGTAAAGTGTTTTTTCTTAACAGAGCCATCTTTTTTCCTTACATGAATGGAAACTTCAATCCACCTAGTCCTTTTTTCTTACCTTTTTGCATTCCCGTCATCGTCTTCATCATTTTTTTCATAT
Organism: Bacillus sp. JJ783; assembly: GCF_036963225.1. Taxonomy (NCBI): domain Bacteria; kingdom Bacillati; phylum Bacillota; class Bacilli; order Caryophanales; family Bacillaceae; genus Bacillus; species Bacillus sp. JJ783. The sequence continues at coordinate 54,517 of NZ_JBALMG010000037.1, forward strand.
CATCAAATTGCTTGATTAGACGATTGATTTCTTGTACCGTTGTACCGCTACCTTTGGCAATGCGCTTTTTACGACTAGCATTGATTATTTCCGGTTGTTCTCGTTCTACTTTAGTCATAGAACGAATAATTGCCTCAATATGCCCAATTTGTTTTTCATCAACTTGTGCATTTTTCAGCCCTTTAATTTTATTTGCACCAGGAAGCATTCCTAACAATTCGTCAAGCGGTCCAAGTTGACGCACTTGTCCAAGTTGTTCTAGGAAATCGTCAAGCGTAAACGAAAGCGTACGCATTTTTTGCTCAAGTTCTTTTGCTTTCTCTTCATCAACTGTAGCTTGCGCTTTTTCAATTAATGTTAAGACGTCACCCATCCCTAAAATACGGGATGCCATACGTTCTGGATGGAACGCTTCAATTGCATCTAGTTTTTCACCCATACCAGCAAATTTAATTGGTGTATTTGTTACAGCCTTAATAGATAATGCCGCACCACCGCGCGTATCACCATCTAATTTCGTTAATACAACACCTGTTAAACCTAACTGTTCATGGAAACTTTGTGCTACATTTACCGCGTCTTGTCCTGTCATCGCATCGACAACAAGGAAAATTTCATCCGGTTTCGCAACTTCTTTGACTTTCGCTAATTCATCCATTAGTTCTTCATCAATATGCAGGCGACCCGCTGTATCGATTAAAACATAATCGTGATGATCTTCTTTTGCTTTCGCAATCGCTTGTTTCGCAATTTCAACCGGACTTACTTGATCTCCTAAAGAGAAAACAGGCATGTCCAATTGCTTCCCTAATGTTTCAAGCTGTTTAATCGCTGCTGGACGGTAAATATCCGCTGCAACAAGCATCGGTTTACGATTATGCTTTTTACGAAGCAAATTCGCAAGCTTACCTGTCGTCGTTGTTTTACCCGCACCTTGCAGACCAACCATCATTATAACAGTAGGTGGCTTATTAGCAACAGCAATTTTGCTTTGCTCTCCGCCCATAAGTTCTGTAAGTTCTTCCTGTACGATTTTAATTACTTGTTGTCCAGGTGTCAAACTTTTCATTACATCTTGTCCGACAGCACGCTCAGACACACGCTTTATAAAATCTTTTACTACTTTAAAGTTAACATCCGCTTCTAAAAGAGCTAGACGAACTTCTCTCATCATTTCTTTCACATCGGCTTCAGAAACTTTTCCTTTGCCGCGGATTTTTTGCATTGTCTGTTGAAGTCGGTCGGCTAATCCTTCAAATGCCATATTGCCGCCCTCCTAATCTAATTTTTCGATAGCTTCAACAACTTGTTTCATTTCTTCATTCACATGCTCTTCTTCGCTGATTAGCTGTTTTAGCTTTGCAACAAGTCGCTGTCGCTCTTGAAACTTTTGAAGTAATACTAATTTATCTTCATATTCTTCAAGCATCGCTTCAGTCCGTTTAATGTTATCATACACGGCTTGGCGACTTACATCAAATTCTTCCGCAATTTCACCAAGAGATAAATCATCTAAATAATAAAGCGACATATAACTTCTTTGTTTTTGCGTTAACAACGATTGATAAAAATCAAATAAATAGTTCATTCTCGTTGTTTTCTCGAGCATGTTGGATCATCCTTTGTTAAGTGATTTCCCTTTACATGATTTAGTTTACATGGAGTACAAAAGAGTGTCAAGTTTTTTTCTTAACATCACATATTTTTATAGAAAAAGAAGCGGAAATACCGCTTCTTTCACTTACACTTCTTCTGTTTCTACTAAGTTCGCAAACAAACCATAAACATATTGTTCTGGATCAAACTGCTGCAGATCATCCATTTGCTCTCCTAGCCCAACAAATTTCACCGGAACATCCATTTCGTTACGAATCGCTAAGACGATACCACCTTTAGCAGTTCCATCTAACTTCGTTAAAACAATACCAGTAACATTTGTTGCTTCACGGAATGTTTTCGCTTGGCTTAAACCATTTTGTCCTGTCGTTGCATCAATAACTAGTAATACTTCATGAGGAGCTCCTGGTACTTCACGCTCAATTACGCGCTTCACTTTCTCTAACTCTTTCATTAAGTTTACTTTATTTTGTAAGCGTCCTGCTGTATCACATAGCAATACATCCACTTTACGGGCCTTTGCCGCTTGTACAGCATCATACATAACCGCCGCTGGGTCAGATCCTGATTCTTGTTTAATTACTTCTACACCAACACGATCGCCCCATACTTCTAATTGTTCAATCGCCCCAGCACGGAATGTATCTCCTGCCGCCAATAGGACAGACTTACCTTCTAATTTAAATTTATGTGCAAGCTTACCAATCGTCGTTGTTTTCCCCACACCATTAACACCAACAAATAAAACTACTGTTAATTGATCCTCTTGTATATTAACTTCATTACTAAAGTCGCTGTCACCTTTGTAAATTCCCACTAGCTTTTCAGAAATAACAGCCTGTACTTCTTTCGGATCTTGAATGTTACGACGTTGCACTTCTTCTTTCAACTGATCAATTAGTTCCATCACTGTCGAAACTCCGACATCCGCACTAATTAAAATTTCTTCTAATTCCTCAAAGAAATCTTCGTCTATTTTACGGTAACGGTACACTAAGTCATTTACTTTATCAGCAAATGAATTTCTCGTTTTTTCTAATCCTTGTTTAAACTTCTCTGTTACCGTATCCGTTTGTTTTGAAATTTTTTCTTTTAATTTTTTAAAAAAACTCATACTTCCCATCCTTCCTATCTACTTGCAACAAGTTCTTCGCCATCATCTAAACGAACAGAAACAAGCTTCGATACCCCTGATTCTTGCATTGTGACACCGTACAATACATCAGACTCTTCCATTGTACCTTTTCGGTGTGTAATTACAATAAACTGTGTTTCATCACTAAATTTCTTTAAATACTGCGCAAAACGAGCAACGTTTGCCTCATCAAGAGCTGCTTCTACTTCATCTAACACACAGAATGGAACTGGGCGTACTTTTAAAATACCAAATAAGAGCGCAATTGCTGTTAAAGCACGCTCTCCCCCTGAAAGTAAACCTAAGTTTTGTAGTTTCTTTCCTGGTGGTTGCGCTACAATGTCAATACCAGTATTTAGTAAATCTTCTGGATTTGTCATTACTAAATCCGCTCTACCGCCCCCGAATAATTCAGAGAATACAGATTGAAACTCTGTTCGAATCCCTTCGAACGTAGTAGAAAAGCGTTTTTTCATCTCTTCATCCATTTCCGTAATAAGTTGATGCAATGTCGATTTCGCTTCTTCTAGGTCATCTCTTTGCTCTAATAAGAATGTATGGCGCTCTGCTACACGTTCATATTCATCAATTGCCCCTAAATTTACTGCACCTAACTCTTCGATCGATAGCTTAATTAGTTTCACCCTTTTACGTGCATCTTCTGCAGGCATCATCATTGTATACTTAAGTTTTGCTGCTTCAAATGAAATAGTATATGTTTCACGTAAATGTTGCAATCTATTTTCCAGCTCTACATCAAGTCGGTTAATTTTCACTTCTTGCTCTTTCAGCATCTCAAGAATATATTTATGTTTACCTATTGTTTCTTTCGCACCGCGCTCTAAATGCTCGACTCTTTCTTGCAATGATACGCGTTGTTCACGACGAGAACGAATTAACTCCGAAGTTTGATTACGATCATACGCTTTCTTCTCAATCATATTCGTAATTTGTTCTTCGCCACTTGAATTAGATGTCATCTCTTGCTTTAAGAACGCTAAATCTTCCTTCGTTTTTACAAGCGTCGCATCAGTCTCTTCTTTTTCCTTCGTCAATCGTTCGACTTTTTCTTTTTGATTAGACAAACGTTGTTGTTGTTCAGCAGCTTGTACTTTTAACTCCGTCATTTCCTTCTGAACTTTTTCTTTTGAAGAATGTTGTTCACTTTTTTGTTCCGTTAAAACGACGATTTTGCTATCTAATTCCCCAATCTCCGCTTGAAGAGTCGCTAAAATCTTTTCTAACTCTTCTTTACGCCCTTGCATTTTTACTTGATCTTGTAAAAATCCTTCAATCTCTAAATCGTAAATCGATAAACGATCATTAATACGATGTTCATCTAATTCTAAACGATTAATTTCTTCTCTTAGCTTCTGTTCATCTACACGTTCGGTCTCTACACCTTGGCGTAGCTCTCGTATTTGCACTTCTTTTTCTTGAATCTCTTGCTTTACTGCTTTAACAAAGTTTTCTAGCTTCGTTGTTTTTTCTTCCATGTCAGTTAGTTTTTTAGTCCACTCTTCAAGTTCACGTTGACGTCCCAATAAAGAGGATTTCGCCTGTTTTACAGCTCCACCCGTCATAGAACCACCCGGATTCACTACGTCACCTTCGAGTGTTACAATACGATAGCGGTATTGCAGTTGTTTCGCTAACTCATTTGCTCCGCGTAAATCTTTCGCAACAACAACAGTACCTAATAAACTGGAAACTACATTCTCATATTTATTATTGTACTGCACAAGTTCTGCCGCTACACCGACAAACGATGGATGCTGATTCACAATGCGTAATTGATCAAATGATAGCGATCGGCTTTTAATAACAGCTTGAGGTAAAAACGTTGCACGACCATGTTTATTTTGCTTTAAAAATGCAATTGCATTACGAGCATGTTCTTCTGTTTGTACTACGATATGTTGCATCGCTGCCCCAAGGGCGATTTCCATTGCGATTTCATATTCTTTCGGCACAGTCAGAAGTTCTGCAACAGCTCCCTCAATACCTTGTAGCCTATTTTCTCTAGCCTTTAATACTTCACGTACCCCTTGATAGAAGCCAGAATAGTCCTCTTGCATCTCTTCTAACATTTCTTTCCGAGAGCGCGCCTGTTGCACAAATTGATACGCTTGATACAGTTTCGTTTCATTTTCACTATACTGTGACTTACATTTCCCAAGTGCCGTTTCTGTCTTCTGTATGTTAGAAATAATGCCAGCTATTTTCTCTCTCGCTTGCTCATAACTTTCTACAAGTTTCGCCTTTTTCGCTGTAATTCCCACACGCATCTGTACATACTTTTCATTTTCTTCATCAAGTCGTTCGTTTTTAGAGTTTTGCTGTTTTGATTGTTCTTCAATCATAGATAATTCATTACGAAGACTTGCTTGTTGATTTAAAAGTTCAATATAGTCACCTTTTAAATTCTCAATTTGTTCCTCTAAATTCTCAGCAAAAGTCGCAAGTAATTGCTCGTTATCATGCAATTTCTTCTCCAATTCTTTTACTTGATTCACAAATTGCATTAACGCTTCTGTACTTGTTTCAATTTCGTCATCATAACTTGTAGCTTTCTCTGTTAACTCAACAATTAGCTTTTCAAGCTGCGTACAATGCGTCGTTGCATTTTGCTTTCTTTCCTTTAACAGCTCGCGTTGCCCTTCTAGTTTTTCTAGTTCTTTACTAGACAGAAGGAGAACTTCTTGTAAGGAATTCACAGATTCATCAACGGCTTGTAATTGCCCGCGTAATTCCTCAAGCTCTTCTTCACTTTTTTGTAAGTTCGCCGATATTTTAGCTTCTTCATCTTTATTATGCCCAAATTGATTTCGAAGCGCTTCCCACTTTTCATGTAATTCTTCAATTTCATGTACAATAAGCGCAGCTTCTACTTTCTCTAATTCTTCTTTTTTCTCAAGATAATCTTTCGCAATAGAAGCTTGTCTTTCTAGTGGTTCTACTTGACTACTTAATTCGTGAATAATATCTTGTACACGATTTAAGTTTTCTTGTGTTTCCGCCAATTTCCCTTCAGCTTTCTTTTTACGAAGTTTGTATTTCAGCACACCCGCAGCTTCTTCAAATACACCACGACGTTCTTCTGATTTACTACTCAAAATCTCTTCGACTTTCCCCTGGCTAATAATTGAAAAAGCTTCTCTTCCCATACCAGAGTCCATAAATAAATCAATAATATCTTTCAATCTACAAGATTGTTTATTAATATAAAAATCACTATCACCCGAACGAGATACACGACGCGTTACACATACCTCGTTATACTCAATTGGTAAGCGTTGGTCTTCATTATTTAAAGTTAATGTAACTTCAGCAACATTAACCGCTCTTCTCGTATCACTGCCGGCAAAAATAATATCCTCCATCTTTGCACCGCGTAATGACTTTGCAGATTGTTCACCAAGTACCCAGCGAATTGCATCAGTAATATTACTTTTCCCGCTCCCGTTAGGTCCTACTACAGAAGTTACACCTGGAACAAAATCGACAGATACACGCTCAGCAAAAGATTTAAATCCTGCTATTTCTAATCTTTTTAAAAACACGAAAGGCCTTCCTCCTATTCTCCGTTGTTGTAAACGTTGTCTGTACGAAAACAAGCTACTATACGGATTTCCCACTCCTTTTATTTATAAATAAAAGGAAAGTTTCATTCTATGCATAAGGAATCCCCCTCATTCAAAGGGGGATTCCTTATGATTGTTCTTTTAATTTTTTCAATGCTTCTGCAGCAGCTTGTTGCTCTGCCTCTTTTTTTGACTTACCACTTCCAAGACCTAATGACTCATTATTTAAAGTTACACGGGACACAAATTCTCGGTTGTGGGCCGGTCCTTTTTCTTGCAAAATTTGATACTCAATACTGCCACTACCATCACGCTGAATCAATTCTTGCAATTGACTCTTATAATCCATCACATGAGAAAAAGCACCTTCATTAATTTTTGGATATACAACTTCTTTTAAGTATCCCCAAACTGTTTCTAGCCCTTGATCAAGATAAAGGGCACCAATAAACGCTTCAAAGACATCCGCTAATAAAGCTGGTCGTTCACGTCCACCCGTCATTTCCTCACCTTTTCCTAATAAAACAAGGCTACCAAATGACATTTCGTTTGCAAAACGAACAAGAGATGGCTCACATACAATAGCTGCACGTAGTTTTGTTAACTCTCCTTCGCTCATTGTCGGATATTTTTGAAACAGATACTGTGATACAGTGAGTTCCAATACAGCATCGCCAAGAAATTCAAGACGCTCATTGTCCTCATGCGGTTTTTTTCGATGCTCATTCACATACGATGAATGCGTAAATGCTTGAATCAATAATTTTTCATCTGTAAACGTAATACCTATCTTTTCTTGAAATACTTTAAAAGCTTCACGATATTTTGTTTCGTATTTTTTTTCTCTATGTTTTCGGTACGGCATAGGTCCCTCCAGATATAAGCCGAGAAGCCCCGTTAAAAAACGGGACTTCACTTAAGCATTATAGATGACTCTCTATGTAAGTCACAGCATCGCCAACAGTAGCAATCTTTTCAGCATCTTCATCAGAAATTTCCATTTCGAATTCATCTTCTAATTGCATTACAAGTTCTACTACATCTAGGGAGTCTGCGCCTAAATCTTCTTTGAAGCTTGCAGCTGGTACTACTTCAGTTTCTTCTACTCCTAAACGATCAACGACAATTTTTGTTACACGCTCTAAAACATCTGCCATTTTATTCACCTCCCCTCAAATATTATATAAAATATTGTCCAAAAAAACTAGGTGAAATCGATTCTTTTATTACATTACCATACCGCCGTCAACATTTAACGTTTGACCTGTAACATATTTACTTTGATCAGAAGCAAAAAACGTTACAGTATTTGCGATATCTTGCGCTTCTCCAAACTGAGCCGCAGGAATTAATTTTAACATTTCTGCTTTAATATTTTCATCTAATACATCCGTCATATCAGTCGCAATAAACCCTGGAGCAATTGCATTTACAGTAATATTTCGGCTCGCCAATTCTTTTGCTGATGTTTTTGTTAATCCAATTACACCAGCTTTAGCAGCAACATAATTTGCTTGTCCTGGGTTTCCTGTTACACCAACAACAGAAGCGATATTAATAATACGTCCATGACGTTGACGCATCATATAGCGCGATACTGCTTTCGTACATAAGAAAACACCTTTTAAGTTTGTATTAATAACTGTATCCCATTCTTCTTCTTTCATACGCATTAATAAATTATCTTTTGTTACACCAGCGTTATTTACAAGAATATCAACTTGTCCAAACGTATCTACAGTTTGTTTCACCATTGCAGTAACATCATCAGCATTTGCAACATCTGCTCTTACTGCAATGGCATCTGAACCTAATTTCTTTATTTCATCAACTACTTCATTCGCCTTTTGCTCATTACCAGCATAATTTACTACAACATTTGCCCCTTGTTTCGCTAAATCAATGGCAATCGCACGACCAATCCCACGTGAAGCACCAGTTACTAATGCTACTTTCCCTTTTAACATCAGCTTTCTCCTCTCAAATTTGAAATGGTATCTTTTAATGTCTCTTCATCATATATCGCATATGCTTTCACTGAAGAATCAATCGACTTCATAAGACCAGCAAGTACTTTTCCAGGTCCGATTTCAATAAATGTATCTACCCCTTGATTCACCATATACTCAATAGATGGGTACCATAATACAGGCGAATAGAGCTGTTCAATTAGCTTTTCTTGAATATCTGTACCACGTGTAATAACATCTGCCGTAACATTTGCAATAATAGGAATATTTGTGTCTTGAATTGTAATTTCATTTAAAACACTTTGGAATTTCTCAGCAGCTGGTTTCATAAGAGAGGAATGAAAAGGTCCACTTACTTTGAGCGGAATTGCTCTTTTAGCACCATTTTCTTTCGCTCTTTGAGAAGCAAGTTCTACTCCTTGCTTTGTTCCAGAAATAACAATTTGCTTCGTACTATTCATATTAGCAATTTGTACTGCGTATCCTTCACTTGTTACTTCTTCTGTAACTCGTTTCAGCATATCTGGATCTGCACCTAGAATAGCTGCCATTGCACCTTCCCCGCCTGGAACAGCTTCTTCCATATATTCCCCGCGTTTCCTTACAGCATATACAGCGTCTTCGAATGTTAATGCACCAGCAGCTACAAGAGCGCTATATTCACCTAAACTATGTCCTGCGACAAAATCAGGTGTAATATCATACTCCTTCAAAGCTGTTAAAATTGCAAAGCTCGTTGTTAATAGTGCCGGCTGCGCATTTGTCGTTAATGTCAACTTTTCCTGCGGTCCTTCAAAAATCACTTCTGAAAGAGAATCATGCAAAACCTCATCCGCTTTTGCAAACACTTTCGCAACCTCTTTATTATTCTCCGCTAACTGTCTACCCATTCCAACTGCCTGTGAACCTTGGCCCGGAAAAAGAAATGCTAGTTTTCCCATTTCAAATCCTCCTCTTATTGAAGCGGCTCCTTCTCCATTACACTTGAAATTGTAGGAATTACTTCTTTCGCTACCATTTCTCTCGTTTGACGAATCGCACTAAATATCGATTGGTCATTAGAAGAACCGTGAGCCTTAATGACAGGAGCTTTCAATCCAAACAACGCCGCTCCTCCATACTCCGAATAATCCATTTTATCTTTCAATACCATAAGTTTTGGTTTTAATACCGCTGCTGCTAATTTGCTCGTAAACGAACTCATTAATTGTTCTTTTAACATAGAGAATAACGCAAGCGCTGTTCCTTCTAATGATTTTAGCGCTACATTACCCGTAAAACCATCACATACAACAACGTCTGCTACACCTTGCAATAAATCTCTTGATTCAACGTTTCCAACGAAATTAATTGGTGCATCCTTGAGCATAGCAAAGACCTGTTTTGAAAGCTCGTTTCCTTTACCATCCTCTGTTCCAACGTTTAAAAGTCCAACGCGTGGATTTTTAATTCCTCTTACCTTCTCTGCGTAAACAGAGCCCATTACTGCATATTGATATAAATGAATTGGTTTTGCATCAACGTTGGCTCCAACATCTAACATAACAAAACCTGCTCCATCAACAGTTGGCATTGTAGGTGATAAAGCTGGTCGTTCAATTCCTTCCATACGACCAACAATAAACAATCCAGCTGCCATCAAAGCTCCTGTACTACCTGCTGATATACAAGCATCCGCTACGCCGTCTTTTACTTGCTGCGCCGCTAGTACCATTGAAGCTTGTTTTTTTCGACGAACCGCTCTTACTGGTTCGTCTGTCGATTCAATTTTTTCGTCCGTATGAAGTATAGTAATTCGCTCTTCACTCGTTAAATATTGACGAATTCCCTCTTCTTTCCCTACTAACGTAATATGTAAATCTGAGTATTCCTTAATAGCTTTCATTGCTCCTAATACCACAGCCTTTGGTGCATGATCGCCGCCCATTGCATCTATTGCGATTTTCATAAGTTGTTACCTTCCTCACTATAATTACTAGATCGATACATTTCAAAAGTGCCTGTAAAAACAAGTTCTTCTCCAACAAAGCTACGCACTTTGACAACCGTCCGTCCTTTATCATTCTCTACATCTTCAACACGTGCTTTTGCAACAACACGCTCTCCTAATTTTACAGGACGAATATATCGAATGGTGGACTTTGCAGTTAAAGCTAATTCTTCATCAATAACCGCAACAGCTAGTGAGTTTGCTTGCGCAAACAAATGATGCCCACGAGCAATTTGATTTCTTTTAAATACATGTTCTACCTTTACTTCAAAGATAGAAATCGCATGTCTATCTAATTCTATATCGATAATTTCTCCGACAACCTCTTCTAACGGTAAAGATTTCACGTCTTCTTCATGTTGTTTTGTAGCCACATGCTTAATTCGTTCTCTTAATTCAGGAATAGATAATTCCATACGATCAAGACGAACAGTTTGTATGCTCACTTGAAATTTTTCTGCTAAATCTTCATCCGTTATAAAAGGATTCGTTTCTATTGTTTGTTGTAATAATTCTTGTCTTTCTTTTTTACTTCTTCTTTTTTTCATACCGCACCATCCATTTTTATGACTAGGTACTAAAAGTAGTATATAATCATTAAAAGTAGAATGCAACAAAAACTTTTGCAGACTACTTTTAATCGAGCTTCTCTCCCTGGAACACACCTGTCCCATCAAGATAAGTACGCAGCGAAGCATACTGATCATTATGCCAAAACGCTTCTGAATCAACTAGTATCGCCGCATCTTGTCTCGCTGTTTCTAACGCCCGATAATCATGCACCATATCAGCAACCTTAAATTCTGGTAGACCACTTTGCTTACTTCCAAAGAAATCCCCAGGACCTCGTAACTCTAAATCTTTTTCTGACAATACAAATCCATCATTTGTTTCAGTCATAATACGCATTCTTTCTTTTCCCGTTTCTGATTTTGGGTCCGCAATTAATAAACAATATGATTGTTCACTACCACGCCCAACACGCCCCCTCAGCTGATGGAGCTGTGATAAACCGAAACGTTCCGCATCATAAATAACCATAACAGTCGCATTTGGTACGTTCACACCTACTTCAACAACCGTTGTCGACACAAGAATTTGCACTTTATTTTCACTAAACTGTCCCATTATCTCTTCTTTTTCTTGGGATGATAGTCTCCCATGCATTAATCCAACTTGGCATTTCCCTTGATAATGATGAGTCAGCATACTATGTAAGTCGATAGCATTTTGTACATCAAGCTTCTCAGACTCTTCAATAAGAGGGCAAATAACATATGCCTGTCTTCCTTTTTTTATCTCTTTCTCCACAAAGCCGAGAACACGATCTAACATATCATGTTTTGCCCAATACGTTTCGATTACCTTTCTACCAGCTGGCATTTCATCGATAATAGAAACGTCCATCTCTCCAAATGCAGTAATTGCTAACGTACGCGGAATTGGCGTCGCCGTCATAAATAAAACATCCGGACTTTCACCTTTCTCCCTTAAAACTCGTCGCTGCGCTACACCAAATCGATGTTGTTCATCAGTAATAACGAGACCTAACCTATGAAAGATAACTTCATCTTGAATTAAGGCATGTGTTCCAACAAGGATATCTATTTCTCCTTGTTCTAATTTTGCCAAAATCTCTCGACGCCTTACACCTTTAACAGAACTGGTTAACAATTCAACATTCATACCAAAGTGTGAGAACGTCTCTGCAAGCGATTGATAATGTTGCTCTGCTAAAATTTCTGTAGGAACCATTAAAGCACCTTGATAATGTGCTAACTTCGCTGCATAAAGGCCAATCGCTGCAACGACTGTTTTCCCAGAACCTACATCACCTTGCAACAGACGATTCATCCGATAAGGCGATGTCATATCTTTCATAATTTCATCTACTACCCGACGCTGTGCACCAGTTAATGGAAACGGAAGTGCATCAATAAACTCTTGCAATTCTGCTGAAGGAATTTCTTTTTTCGCCCCTTTCGAATTTTCCCTCTCCATTTTCCGTAATGTTTGCATTTTTAGCTGAAATAAGAAAAACTCCTCATATACAAAACGGCGACGTGCTTGTTTTAAATCTTCCTGTCCTGCTGGAAAATGCAACGCCCGAAGCGCTTCATAACGCGGCAATAATTTATATCGACTTAGCAATCCATCAGGTAACACTTCAACTATAGATTCTCCATACTCTTTGAACGCTTGGGCAATAAAACGGCGCATCTGTTTTACTGTAAGTTTCCCTTTCACTGAGTATACAGGCTCTACTTCTTGTTGACGTACAACTGGTCCAAAATGAAGCTCTGATACCGCAATCGTTTGACGGTGCTGATCCCATTTACCAGTAATCGTTACTGTTTCATTTAAATTTAACTTCTGCTTATAGTACGGCCTATTAAAGCATACAGCTGTAATTAAATAACGACCGACGAGGACACGAACCGTAAGACGCGACTTCTTCTTCCCATAATATTGCAGTAAAGGAGCACTATGAATCTTTCCCTCAACTGTTACACGTTCATCATGCTTTACTTCAGCAAGATCTTTCATCGCATAATCTTCATAACGGTACGGAAAATGTTCTAATAGATGAGAAACTGTATAAATCCCCATCTCGTGTAGTAATTCAGATGTTTCTCCTCCGATTCCCTTTACATCCGTAACAGGAACTTGTACAACTTCATTCAAGATTCTCACGCTCCGTCACATTATTTTCTTTGATTCATTCATACTATTGACATCTCTAATCGCTCTCTTTCACCCTATATATTCTATCATAGGCATTCTTAGAGAAACTACTCAAATCCCTCATAAACAATACGAAAGAAAAGAGCCTCACTATTAGCAGCAAGGCTCTTTTTTATCTTCAATATGCTAGCCTTTTGAATAAAAACTAGTAATAAACTTCATATCACTACTTCTTATCCATTAGCAAGTAAGTAATCCATTTATTTTCAAAACGAATTTTTTCTTATTCTACAGAGAAGATGAACGAATACACCGGTTGGTTTCCAGCATGTACTTCTACTTCTGCATCTTCAAAATTCTCTTCTACAAATGCAACTAACTCAGCTACTTCTTCGTCAGTTGCATCTTCACCTTGTAGAATCGTTACAATTTCAGAATCTTCATCAATAAGTGCTTCTAGTAATTGCTTTGCAGCTCCTACTTTTGCAGCATTTGTTGATACGATTTTTCCATCTGCAATACACATGAAATCATCTTTTTGAATCTCTACACCATCAATTTCCGTATCACGTACAGCATACGTAATTTGACCGGTTTTCACATGAGATAAAGCTTCTTTCATGTTTTCTTCGTTCTCTTCTAACGTTCCAACTGGATTAAATGCTAACATTGCAGCCATACCTTGAGGAACTGTTTTTGAACGAATTACAATCACTTCTTGATCCACAACTGACGCTGCTTGTTCTGCTGCCATCACGATATTTCCGTTGTTCGGTAAAATAATGATTTTTTCAGCATTCGCTTCTTCAATCGCCTTCACAATATCCTCCGTACTTGGATTCATCGTTTGGCCACCTTCGATAACTTTCGTCGCGCCAATGCTCTCAAATAAAGTTTTAATACCAGACCCCATAGCAACAGTTACGATACCGTACGGTTGTTTCTCTTTAGACTGGCTAGTTGGCTCAGGCATCATAGTAGGCTCATCTAATAAAGCAGTATGCTGTTCACGCATATTTTCTACTTTAATCTTAATTAAACTACCATAGCGTTGTCCATAATTCATAGGATCTCCAGGATGTTCCGCATGAATATGAACCTTTACAACCTCATCATCCGATACAACAAGTAGTGAATCTCCGTACACACTAATATCTTCACGGAATTTTTGTTCAGAGAAATTATGTTCCTTCATTTTTTCAGGCTCTAATTTCACCATGAATTCCGTACAATATCCATACTTAATATCTTCTGTACTCAATTGGCTTTGTACACTACGGTGATGTTCTGCGCGTACCATGTCATTCATAGATGGTTGGGCAGGCACATTAGAAGAAATCGTTTCTCCTTTTAAGTCAGCTAAAAATCCTTCATATACAACAACAAGACCTTTACCACCGCTATCTACAACGCCAACTTGTTTTAATACAGGTAATAAATCTGGCGTACGATTTAACGATGCGTTTGCTTCTTTTACAACGTCTTCCATAAACAAAACAAAGTCGCGCTGTTTTTTCGCAACTGTCACTGCATATTTACCCGTTTCTCTTGCAACCGTTAAAATCGTTCCTTCAATTGGTTTCATAACCGCTTTGTAAGCTGCCTCTACTCCAGCTTCTAAAGCTGCAGCAAAATCAACTGTCGTTAACTCTTCTTTTTGTTCAATGGATTTAGAGAAACCACGGAATAACTGAGATAAAATAACCCCAGAGTTACCACGAGCTCCCATTAATAATCCTTTGGCTAAACTTACGCCGACTTTACCAGCATGCTGTGAAGGATTTGCTTTCACTTCACTTGCGCCTGAAGTCATTGATAAGTTCATGTTTGTACCGGTATCGCCATCTGGAACTGGAAATACGTTTAATGCATCAACAAGCTGAACATTATTTGTTAAATTATTGGCTCCTTGAATGATCATTTGTGATAAACGTTTTCCATCAATTTTTTGAATTGACACAGATTTTCCTCCTTAATGCACATTACAAGTTTATTACTTTAACTCCTTGTACGTAGATGTTTACAGAATCTACTGCTAGTCCTACAGTTTGATCTAATGTATATTTCACTTTAGTCTGCACGTTATGTGCTACTTCTGAAATTTTCGTACCATAGCTCACAATAATATACATATCAATATGTACTTCATCTTCATCTTTACGAACAATAACGCCTCTAGTGAAGTTTTCTTTTCGTAAAATGTCTGTTAATCCATCTTTTAACTGATTTTTTGATGCCATACCTACGATACCGTAGCAATCTACTGCGGCACCTCCAGCAATTGTTGCAATTACATCTGTACTAATATCAATTTGACCGTACTTCGTTTTAATTTCAATTGACATCTCGTTTCCCCCTTCATAAATGGTGAAAGTGAGCTAGACTACTTTAGTTACTATCATATAATCTTTTTAAAGAAAATTCCATCGTTCTTTCTTTTCACTCTCATATTTTATGTTTTAAATTACATTTTTTTATGATGAGCAAAATAGTCCATTGTTATTATACAACATGTACCACTATAATATGTCAAGCAATTTTTCTTGATTTCACCTTTTCTTCATTGACATATAGTGTCAAGTATTTTTTCTTGATTTCTTTTTCCTACGGTGTTGCATTCTCTTTTTAGTTGTGTTAAATTATAGTAGTGTTTTTAGCATCGCATAAAAGGCTAACATTGAAAAATTACGTATGTTACGGTAGTTAAGGGAGGGAAATATAAATGGCTCGTGTTTGTGCTATCACTGGAAGAAAAGCTCGTTCTGGTAACTCTCGTTCTCACGCAATGAACGCTACAAAACGTAAATGGGGCGCTAACCTTCAAAAAGTTCGCGTACGCATCGACGGAAAAGTTCAACGTGTTTACGTTTCTGCTAGAGCATTAAAATCTGGCAAAATCGAACGTGTTTAATAATAAAAAAAAGAGCCGCTAGGCTCTTTTTTTATTATACCAATGGAAAAAGCACCGGTAATAGGTGCTTTTTTTAGTCTTTTTTGAAGGTATTTAACATCGCACGAACAATTCCACCAAGAAATTTAGGTAACTTAATTGTATAAAATCTCATGGTTTCCCTCCTAATCCCCATTACTCCACTTGTTCACTATATGATGCAAGGAGCAAAATTGTTTCTTCAATCAGTGCTTCTTATCATCATTAATATGCCAGAAGTAAATGAAAAATTACCTTTTTCCTCAATGAGTTCATTACTAATACAAAGTGTCGATCCCCACTCTATTGTTTTATTAGTAAGAGGGTACTTAAAACCGTGAAGTGTAATACCTTCTACCCTTTCAGTAACTGGTACAAATGATACGTATGGAAAATGTTCGTTTCCTTCAATTATATACATACCAAACTTTTTCACTATTATTTCATTTTTATTGTCCACAATACACATTTCTATGTTTACTTCTAATCCCTTTAAAAGCATCTGAATATTTGCTAAACCATGATCAAGTCTTCCACCAGTAGCACCAAAAATACGAATTAACTTTGGTTTCTGTTCTAAAGCCCAGCTAATTGCAATTTCTAAATCTGTTTGATCTTTTTCTCGCGGGACAATATGTAATTCATTTGTCTGCTGTCCCATCCATGCTAATTCCTCATCAGTAACTGAATCATAATCCCCAAAAGCAACAGCCGGAGTGATTCCTCTTTTCAACAAACGGTACACTCCTCTATCAACGGCCGCCCAAACTACTTCTTCATTTTCATACCGAGAAAAATCTGCGCAGTATTCTGCAGGTCCTCCCGCTAAAATATGAATAATCATTTTTCCTTCCCCTTCTATTGTAAAAAGGCAATCTGCCATTCGGTAGATTGCCTTTCTCCTTATTTGCCACTCTAACATGTATAAATAGTGAAGTCTTAATGCACTAGAAGCTTCACTAGGATAACGGTTCATTCTTTATCCGCGAATTACACGAATTGCTTCACCGCGGTCTTTTTGATTGTATACTGCTGATCCCGCTACAAGAACATTCGCTCCTGCTTCAATACAAAGTCTTGCCGTTTCAGCGTTGACACCACCATCAACTTCAATTTCCACTTGTAGATTTCGCTCTTTAACCATTTCTGCAACTTGTTTGATTTTCGGTAATACAGAATGAATAAATTTCTGTCCGCCAAATCCAGGATTTACTGTCATAAGTAATACCATGTCTATATCTTCTAATACATGCTCAATCGTTGAAACTGGAGTATGTGGATTTAATACAACTCCCGCTTTAATGTCATGAGATTTAATTAACTGAATTGTACGATGTAGATGTGGACAAGCTTCTACATGGACAGTAATAATATCAGCTCCCGCTTTTGCGAAAGTTGGGATATAGTTATCAGGATTTTCAATCATTAAATGTACATCTAACGGTAATGACGTAATCGGACGGATTGCTTCTACAATTAATGGTCCAATCGTAATATTTGGTACGAAATGTCCATCCATTACATCGACGTGAATGTAGTCAGCTCCACCTTTTTCTACATCTTTAATCTCTTCCCCTAATCTTGAAAAATCTGCTGATAAAATCGATGGTGCAATTTTAATCATGACTAATACCTCGGCTTTCTCTCTCTAATTTCTTCTACGAATTGTTTGTAATTCTTATAACGATATTCGGTAATCTTTCCTTCTTCAACCGCAGCTTTCACCGCACATTTCGGTTCAGCAAGGTGTGTACACCCTCTAAATTTACAGTATTGGCTCGCTTCTTTCAACTCTGGAAAACAATATGTAAGATCTTCTACCTCTATATCTATGAAATCAAGCGAACTAAAACCAGGTGTATCCGCAACAAGTCCGCTTCCAACTGTAATTAATTCCACGTGTCTTGTCGTATGCTTTCCACGTCCTAAATGTGAAGAAATATCATTAGTTTTCAATTCTAAATCTGGACGTAATACGTTTAGCATTGAAGATTTCCCAACACCAGATTGGCCTGCAACGACGGAAATACAACCTTCTAAGAATGGTTTCAGAATATCAATACTTTCCGATGTATTTATAGAAGTAAACAACACATCATAACCCATTTCACGATAATCATTTGCATAAGATTCAACAGTTTCTCTCATTTTTTCATCTACTAAATCCATCTTACTAATACAAATAATCGGTTTAATGTTATGATATTCAATCAATACTAAAAATCGATCTAACAGTCCTGGATTAAAATCTGGTTCTACTGCAGAGAAAACAAGAATAGCTTGATCAACATTAGCAATAGGAGGTCTAACAAGTTCATTTTTTCGATCAAATACTTCTAACACATAACCTTCATTCGGATTATCCGCTTGAAAAACAACTTGGTCTCCTACAAGTGGTGTAATTTTATTCTTTCTAAATACACCACGCCCGCGACATTGTGTAATCCCTTCCTCATTCTGCACATAATAAAACCCACTTAGAGCTTTTACAATTTTTCCTTCTGGCATATAATTCTCCTTTATTTTGTATAAAATGAAACTGCAATTAAATATGAATAGACTAGAGTTCTTTAAACAATTATTTCAAAGCCCACCAAATATATATCCAGGTTCATATATTTAATCTACCATCAAATTTGAAATATTATTTACAACAGTATCACTTTTACAGCTTTTTGAATCATATATTTTTGCCTGTTATACAGTCCACGATGTAGACAGCATAACAGGCAAGAGTAATGAATTCCATCTTCTATATAAGGACGATGGAATTCACTATTATTGAGCTGGATATGGTACTTCCTTGTCCATAATTGTTACTCCATCTCGGACAATCTTATAGTGTCCCTTTGCACCTTCTTGAATTACAAATTCTAAAGAAATAATCGCTGACTCAGTAATTGTTCTCGTTTCAACTGGTTTATCCATTTTTTGCTGCATATCTTCTTTATAAATTTCTATTGTTTGCGGCTTTTTATCACCTGTTGCAGAAGCTTCATATGGGATAGAAATGTTATCCACTTTTACCGTTTTCGTCACTTTAGGCTTCGGACCATCCGAGATAACAATCGATACTTTATCTCCTTCTTTTAAAGGTGTCCCAGGCTTTGGTAACTGTGAAATAACAAGGCCTTTATCAACCGTATCTGAATACTCTCTTTTTATATCAGAAACGAGCTTTCTTTCATTTAAATAACCTTTTACACTATTTTCAGTCCATCCTGAAAAATCACCTGGTCTTATTTGATAAGGTCCTTTACTTACCCAAACTTTCAGTTCTTGTTCAGCTTCTATAACCATTTGATCAGGCGTTGGTATTTGCTCTACAATTTCACCTTTCGGCTTATCATTTTCAATATAATTTATTGTAACTTGTTTATATTTTTCTTCTAACTCAGCTCTTATACTCTCGAAATCTTTTCCTGTCAAATCACGCATCTTACTTTTCTTTTTCCCACCTGATTGATAGATAGTAATTTTAGAGTTTTCTTTTACTACTCTTCCTGCTATAGGATCTGTTTTTATCACTTTTCCGGCTTCAACATCATCTGTATATACAAGATTAGGTTCAGTAACTTCAAACCCTTTTTCAACTAATGTATTTACAGCTGTCGTATATTTCATTCCAGCCACATCAGGAACCTTCACATCTTTCGGAATAAAGAAGCCTGGAATAACAGTAAGTGCTAAGGTTATCCCTATTGCTAAAAGTAAAAATGTTGTAATTAAAACTTTCAGCCATTTATTACTTCGTTTTTTCTTCTTACCTGATTCGGTCTCTTCTTTTCTTACTTGTTCATCCACTTTACTTCCTTTTAATACAATCGTTTCATCACTTACATTTTGAAATAGTTGTTCTTGTTGAATAATTGGAATCGCTTTCGTCGCTTCCATATCTTCTGGTATGTAAAATGGTTGTTCATTTATTCGTTCTGGGTATAGTGCTGTTTCAATATCTCGTTTCATCGCGTTAGCAGATTGATATCGATGAAATGGATCTTTCGCAGTCGCCTTTAATATAATATTTTCAACACTTTGTGGAATATTTTCATTCCATCTTTTTGGAGATGGCATTTCATTTTGTAAATGTTTTAACGCAATTGCAACAGCAGATTCACCAGAAAACGGTTGTCTTCCTGTTAACAATTCAAACATAACAATCCCAAGTGAATAAATATCTGATTGTTTATTCGCTATACCGCCGCGCGCTTGTTCTGGTGATAAATAATGCACCGAACCGAGCACCGAATTTGTATGTGTAATCGTTGCTGCACTTGTAGCTGTCGCAATTCCAAAGTCTGTTACTTTTATCACTCCGTCATCTCGAATCAAAATATTGTGCGGTTTAATATCGCGATGTACAATCTCAAAATGATGGGCGTGTGCCATAGCGGACGTTAACTGCTCCATTATATCAAGAGCTTCTCCTATCGGTAACATCCCTCGATCGATTACGTATTGCTTCAATGTTCGTCCAGGTACATATTCCATTACAAGATAATATATACCATCCTCTTCCCCAACATCATACATATTCACAATATTTGGATGCGACAACGTTGTAACAGATTGCGCTTCTCGATGGAAACGTTTAATAAACTCTTCATTATTTGAATAGTCGAGTCTTAATATTTTTACCGCTACATCTCGGCCAAGTATATCATCATGAGCTAAATATACATTGGCCATTCCTCCACCGCCAATCATTTTCAGCAGCTTATAACGGTCATTTAAGCGTTTTCCAATCAGCACGTTGCACTTCACCTACTTTCGTTTGTCGAATCCGCATAATCAATAATAACGAGGGTGATATTATCTTCTCCACCACGATCATTTGCTAATTGAATGAGATGCTCTCCCTTCGCCTCGAGCTGTTCATTCAATTGTAAAATTTGTTGCATATCAACCATAGGGACTTTGTTAGACAATCCATCAGAGCAAAGAAGCAATTGATCGTCTTCTTCGAGCACCAATGTTTTAACATCTAGTCCGACTTTTTCTTCTGTTCCTAACGCTCTTAACAGAACATTCTTTTTCGGGTGATATTCTGCATCTTCTTTTGAAATTTCACCGTGCCTAACAAGTTCATTTACAAGTGAGTGATCTTCCGTTACAAGCGATATTTCTCCCTCTGATACCATATAACAACGACTATCTCCTATATGACCTATTGTTACAAAACTAGGTGTACAAATCGCCACGATAACCGTTGTTCCCATGCCATTACATTCTACATGCTGCTGAGAGTAAGCATATATGCGCTCATTAATAATTCCAACGTTAGTATGTAACCACTTTTCTACCTTTTTAGGCTCATTCATATTATGCGTTTGCTTCCAATAATCATGGAATAATTGAATAGCCATCGAGCTAGCTACATCGCCAGCTCGATGACCTCCCATTCCATCTGCTACTACCGCTAAAATATTTCCATCTAAATTGCGAAAAACTCCTGCACTATCTTCATTATGTTGACGAACTTTCCCTTTATCCGATAGAAACACGGCTTTCATCTCGTCACCTCGTCTCTTCTTTGCGCTCCTTTGCACGCAACTGACCGCAGGCTGCATCAATATCATGACCTTGTTCACGGCGAATTGTTACATTCACTCCACGATCTTTTAGCGTCTTTTCAAATAAGAAAATTTGTTCTCGTGGCGTACGTACATAATCACGTTCTGGCACGTAGTTTACCGGAATTAAGTTTACATGACATTTTACACCTTTTAAGAGCGCAGCAAGTTCTTCAGCGTGCTCAACTTGGTCATTTTCTCCTCCAAATAAGCCATATTCAAATGTAATACGACGCCCTGTTCTATTTACATAGTATTTAACAGCTTCCATTAAATCCGGTAGCTTATAAGCACGGTTAATCGGCATTAATTTTGAACGTATCTCTGTATTTGCAGCATGCAATGAAATCGCAAAATTGATTTGCATATCTTCTTCAGCGAACTTATAAATTTTTGGAACAATTCCACTTGTTGAAACTGTCATATGTCTTGCACCAATATGAATTCCTTTTTCATGATTGACAATGCGTAAGAATGACATTAAGTTATCATAATTATCAAATGGTTCTCCAATTCCCATAACAACAAGAGAACTTACACGTTCTTCTGTTTCATCAAGCGCGCGCTGAACTTCTACTACTTGCGCTACAATTTCTCCAGCCTCTAAGTTTCGTTTTAACCCACCAAGTGTAGATGCACAGAACGTACAGCCAATGCGGCAACCCACCTGTGTTGTTACACAAATGGAATTTCCATACTCATGTCGCATTAGTACAGTTTCAATAGAGTAGCCATCGTATAACTGGAATAGGAATTTAATCGTTCCATCCGAAGACGTTTGTTTTACTAAAGTGTTTAAAGTAGTAATATCAAAGGAATTCGACAATTTATCGCGCAATCCTTTAGCAAGGTTTGACATATCCTCATAATTTTTTACACGTTTTTTATATAGCCAATCAAAAATTTGTCCTGCACGGAACTTAGGTTCCCCTTGTTCCTTTAACCAATCTTGCATTTCATGAAGTTGTAAAGAATAAATTGATGGTTTCTTTGTCTCTAGATTTTTCTTTTGTTTTTTTACAGTCGTTTCCATGATGCTACACCTTCTTTCTTAAACAAGCAATATAAAAGCCATCTGTTGCAAAATAATGCGGTAAAATTCGTACTTGACCTTCATCAATATACGGATTTAACTTTTCTGGCATACGATCTTTTATCGTAGTATCCCATTCAAATTCAGGATGCTCTTGTAAAAATTGCTTTATTACTTGTTCATTTTCTATTTTTTCAATTGTGCACGTACTATAAACAAGGCGACCACCTTGTTTTAACAATGGTGCGATTTTTTCTAGTATCGCAAGTTGAATCGTTGATAACCTTTCACTATCGCCCTTATCTTTACCTAACTTAATATCAGGTTTACGTCTAATAACACCAAATCCAGAACATGGTGCATCTACTAATATTTTGTCAAAAGATTCATTTGCAAAATGCTCTTGAACTTTTCTAGCATCTAAAGCCATCGTTTCTACATTTTCTAAACCAAGTCTCTTCGCCTGTTGTTCAATTAAACGTACTTTATGTGCGTGTAAATCAAGCGACATTACCTTACCAGTTCCGTCCAAACGCTCTGCAATATGAGTTGTTTTTCCGCCAGGAGCAGCACAACTATCTAGAACTGCATCTCCTTTATTCGGTTCTAAAGCACGTGCTACAAGCATTGAGCTTTCATCTTGAATAGAAAGGAAACCTTTTTTGAACGCTTCTGTATGTGCGACATTTCCTCTTTCAATTTGAATTGCATCCTCTGACAATTCGCCACGTTTTGCTTCTATACCCTCATCAGCTAATAACGCAACCGCTTCTTCTACCGTTACTTTATCAACATTTACACGTGCTGTTGGTACAGGTGGCAACATATTTACTTCACACATTTTCTCTGCTGTCTCTAAACCATATTCGGATGCCCATTCTTGTACAAGCCACATTGGATGACTCGTTGCAATTGCAAGACGTTCTACTGGATTTTCGATTTCTTCTAACGAAGGTAC
The DNA here is from genome assembly GCF_036963225.1 of Bacillus sp. JJ783. Lineage (NCBI taxonomy): Bacteria > Bacillati > Bacillota > Bacilli > Caryophanales > Bacillaceae > Bacillus > Bacillus sp. JJ783. Next base: position 77,991 of record NZ_JBALMG010000037.1, read on the forward strand.
ACCTTCTCGCTGAATTGAACGCAATACTCCGTTCACCATACCTGAAATCCCTTTATGCCCACGACGCTTTGCAATCTCAACAGCTTCATGAATAGCCGCTCTTTCGGGAACTCGGTCTAAATATAACATTTGATATAAAGATAGGCGAAGCAACACTCTTACCCACGCTTCAACCTTTTTTCTTAAAAATGGTTGTAAATAATAATCTAGTGTGTCACGACGTTGAATTGTTCCATATACCATTTCAGTTAATAAACCAATATCTTTTCTGTCAATTGTATTTTTTTCAATCAGATTATTTAAAAGTAAGTTGCTATATGCACCACTTTTTTCTACTTGAATTAAGCCATCCAGAGCTAACTCACGAACATTTTGTCTCATGCATTTTCTCCTAACTTCGTACCAATTTCAGGTTTTGTTCCACGTAAAAATTGTGAACAACTCATACGCTTTTTACCAGACGGTTGCAATTCAGTGATTTTAACACCTGTCTCATTCCCTGTTGCAACAACAAATCCATCTTCTTCAAGAGCTACTATTGTACCTGGTTCAGCTTTCTCTGTAATAGAGATCTTCTCTCCCCACCATACTTTAATAACCTGTCCTGCCAAAGTCGTATAAGCAACTGGCCATGGATTCAATCCGCGAATGTGATTGTATACTTCTTCACCTGTTTTTGTCCAATCAATTATCTCTTGCTCACGTTTAATATTATATGCAAACGTCACTTCAGCTTCACTTTGTTTAATTGGTTCTAGTTTACCCTGAATTAGTAAAGGAACCGTTTTAGATAAAAGGTGTGCTCCTGCTTCGCTTAACTTATCAAATAATGAACCTGTTGTTTCACGCTCTTCAATTTCTACTTCTACTTGTGTTAATATATCGCCAGCATCTAATTTTTCTACCATATACATAATTGTAATACCTGTTTTCTCTTTACCTTCCATGATCGCATAATGAATTGGTGCACCACCGCGAAGTTCTGGAAGTAATGACGCGTGGACATTAATACATCTATACTTTGGCGCTTCTAAAATTTCATTCGGTACGATTTGTCCAAATGCCGCTGTTACAATTAAGTCTGGCTCTAGTGCTAATACTTTTTCATATTCGTCTTTTTCACGAATTTTTAACGGTTGTAATACTGGAATACCATGTTTCTCCGCTTCTACTTTAACAGGAGTAGGTGTTAAAACCTTTTTTCTCCCAACTGGACGATCAGGTTGCGTTACAACACCAACTACGTCATATCCGTCCTCGATAAGACGACGAAGCACCGGCACAGAAAAGTCCGGTGTCCCCATAAATACTACTTTCATCATTCAAAAACCGCTCCTTTTAAACCTATTCTAATTCGCCTGCTTCATAATATCTTTTCACTTTAGATGTAAATAAAACACCGTGTAAATGATCGATTTCATGCTGAATTGCACGCGCTAAGAAGTCATCCGCTTCTAATAAAAATATTTTACCGCGACGATTTTGCGCACGTACTTTAATGTAATCTGCACGCTCCACTTCACCATAAAGTCCCGGAAAGCTTAAGCAGCCTTCGGGACCTACTTGTTCACCACGTTTTTCTAAAATAACAGGATTAATTAATTCAATTTTACCCGTATCATCACCTATATCAACAACAGCAACTTGTAAGCTTACACCTACTTGTGGCGCAGCTAGACCAACTCCGTCTGCAATTAACATTGTTTCATGCATATCTTTTAACAATTTCACTAACTTTTTATCAAAGTTAATTACTCTTTCGCATGATGTTTCTAACACTTCATTTGGATGCTTTACAATTTCTAAAACTGCCATATTTCCCTCCGCTACATTAACATTGTTGGATTAAAATCAATTGAGATTTGTAGCTCTTTTTGCATTTCTGCTTGATAATGTTCATTTACCATTTTGAGCACGTTCTTTAAGTTTGGTTCCCGTTTGTATTTTATCATGCATTGGTAACGATATCTATCTTTTATCCTTGGAATTGCTGAAGCAACCGGCCCTAACACCATTGTTTGCCTTGAACAATGCGTTCGTAAATGACCGACAATTTTTTCCGTCACTTGGACTGCCTTTAATAATTCCGGATGAGATACAGTTACAAGTACAACGTAGTAATATGGCGGATATTGTCTCATTCGCCTCATTTGCATTTCGTGCTCATAAAATACATCATATTGTTGATTCTTTGCTAATTCTACACTGTAATGTTCCGGCGTATACGTTTGAATTACAACTTCCCCTGGCAATTCATGTCTTCCTGCACGTCCACTCACTTGTGTCAATAGCTGATACGTCTTTTCACTCGCCCGAAAATCAGGTAGATGAAGCATCGTATCCGCCGTTAAAACGCCAACAAGCGTCACCTTCGGAAAATCAAGCCCTTTTGCAATCATTTGTGTTCCAAGTAATATATCTGCTTTCTCTTCACCAAACGCCTTTAATAATTTTTCATGCATTCCTTTACGGCTTGTTGTATCCACATCCATTCGAATGACCCGCGCCTCAGGGAATAGTTTTGTGATTTCTTCTTCAACCTTTTGCGTCCCTGTACCAAAGAAACGAATATACGTACTATTACAAGCAGGACACTCAGTTGGCATATTTTCCTCATGACTACAATAATGACATTTTAAACGATGGTTCATTTTGTGATATGTCAACGAAATATCACAATGCGGACATTGTACGACATACCCACAATCACGGCACATCACAAACGTAGAATGACCCCTTCTATTTAAAAAGAGAACCATTTGTTCTTTCTTTTCTAATCGATCTGCTATTTTTTCATGCAGTGCCTTTGAAAACATTGAGCGATTTCCATCACGAAGCTCTTCACGCATATCAACAATTTCTACAGTCGGCAAAGCTTGTTTGTTCATACGTTTTTCCATTGTAAGCAACCCATAGACACCTTTTTTCGCTCTAGCAAACGATTCAAGTGTCGGCGTTGCACTTCCGAGAACGATTGGACACTTATGATATTGTCCTCTCCACACCGCTACATCTCTCGCATGATACTTCGGGTTATCTTCTTGCTTATAACTCGATTCATGTTCCTCATCAATAATAATGATTCCTAAATTTTCAAAGGGAGCAAAAATAGCTGAACGCGCACCAACTACCACTTTCACTTCTTTTCTTAAAATTTTGCGCCATTCATCATACTTTTCCCCAACAGAAAGCGCACTGTGAAGAACTGCAACTTGCGAACCGAACCTACCTTTAAAGCGATCTACCATCTGGGGCGTTAGCGCAATTTCAGGAACAAGCACAATTGCTTCTTTTCCTTTCTCGAGCACCGCTGCTATAGATTGTAAATACACTTCAGTCTTACCACTTCCTGTAACACCATATAGTAAAAATGGATTGTAAGTTTCATTTGTAATTGATGACAAAATCGGTGTAATTACTTGTTTTTGTTCCTCAGTAAGCGGAAATGGTTTCGTTTGTTCAAAATCATCATCGTCATACGGATTCCGGTATACTTCTACATACTTTTCAGAGATTAGACCCTTTTTAACAAGTGATTTTATTGGAGCATCTGTTATTTGTAATTCTTCTGTTAAATTTTTTAACGGTACACTTTTGTAGTTTTCTACAAAATAATAGAGTACGTCTTGTTGTTTTTTACTTTTCAGTTCAAATGCTGCTAATTCCAATTTATCTGCCGGTAACTCCGGTTGAACTACTCTTTGTTTCTTCTTCTGCACTTTATCCTTTACTTGATAAACCACTTCAGTCGTACCATTTTTAATTTCTTGTTGAATAGTACGATATAGGTGTGGCTGCGTTTCGATAGCTTCCCAATCTATCGTTTCTTTCCCTTGAAATAAAGAAAGAATTTCTGGCGCAACTTCTTCTTGGTTACGAAGTTGCAGACGCTTTTTATATGTTGCTTTTATCGCCGTCGGAAGCATCACCTGAAAAGCTGAAATCATATAACATAACGTTTCACTTGTAAGCCAATACCCAAGCTTTAATAATTCATCATTTAAAACCGGAGTGACATCTAATATTTCATACAACGCTTTTAACTTTTTACTTTCTAGATCAACCGAATCCTTTATGCCAATAATAAAACCTTGCAATTTCCTCGGACCGAATGGGACTACTACACGCATTCCTGTTTGCACAATATCTTCCCATTTTTTAGGGATAATATAATCAAACGGTCGATCTGTTTGACGTGCAGGTACATCAACAATTACACTTGCAAACTTCATACACGATCATCTTCTAACATCATTTCTATTTGCTTTAATATTTCACGAGCTACTTCTTTCTTCGTTAAAAGTGGCAGCTCAATAATTTCTCCATCTTTTCTATACATTGTCACAATATTTGTATCTGTACCAAACCCAGCTCCTTGCGCTTTCACGTCATTCGCAACAATCATATTTGCATTTTTCTCACGTAATTTTCTCGTTGCGTATTCCTCTATGTTTGTCGTTTCAGCTGCAAAACCGATAAGTAACTGTTGGTCCTTCTTCTCACCTAACGTTTTTAAAATATCCACTGTTCTTTCTAATTCAATTACAGCATCGCCATTTTTCTTTTTCATTTTATTATCATGCACATATTTTGGGCGGTAATCTGCAACTGCTGCTGTTTTGATGACAACATCCACATTCTGATAATGTTGAAGGACTGCCTCTAACATATCTTGTGCAGATTCTACTTGTATTGTTGTTACATGTAATGGTGACTCTAATGCTGTCGGTCCTGACACAAGTATGACATCAGCACCTAAGCCTGCTGCAACTTCTGCGATCGCATACCCCATCTTTCCAGAAGAAAAATTCGTCATAAAACGAACCGGATCAATCTTTTCACGTGTCGGTCCAGCTGTTATTAATATTCGCTTTCCTTGCAATGGTTTTTGTTCTGAGAAAGCCTCTTCTAGCCGTCCAATAATCGCTTCAGGTTCTTCCAGTCTTCCTTTTGCTACATAACCACATGCTAAAAAACCTTCCCCAGGCTCAATAAATGTATATCCTAATGTTTTTAACGTCATCATGTTTTTTTGAACAATTTTATTTTCATACATATGCACATTCATAGCCGGTGCAATCCACACTGGAGCTGTAGTAGCTAACAAAGTAGTTGTAATCATATCATCAGCAATACCGCCTGCTAACTTTCCAATGCAATTAGCTGTAGCCGGTGCAACAAGTACAACATCTGCCCAATCCGCTAAATCAATATGAGCGATAACAGCCGAGTCTCTCTCATCAAACGTATCCGTATATACATCATGGCGAGAAAGTGCTTGAAATGTAAGAGGCGTAACAAACTTCATTGCCGACTCACTCATCATTACTTTTACAAGAGCGCCAGCTTGTGTTAATTTACTTGTTAACGCAGCCGCTTTAAAAACTGCAATGCCTCCTGTTACACATAGAAGTATCTTTTTCCCTTTTAGCATATGACTCGTCCTCTTTCTTTTTCAAACTTATTCTACTGAAATAGAATTTTCAGCTCGTCAGTACCAGTATTTCGTTCCGTCTTTTTCGATTCCTTTTCATCCCTATCGTAAAAAAATAACAACCTACTTGTAAATAGGTTGTTACCGTTACATAGAAAATTATAAAGTCTATGTTTTAATTTGTCGAAAAGAATGTCTTAATCGATTATTTTGTCATCGCATGGTACATATTTTAATACTTCTGCATCGATTTCTTCTAATGATTTGCCTACACATTTATGAGAAACAGGCTTTTCAATAACACAATTGTCAGCAATTTGCATTTCACGTGCACGCTTTGCAGCTACTGTTACAAGTGTATATTTAGAATCGATTTTTGTTAATAATGAGTCAATTGATGGATTTAACATAATTATAGACCCTCCGTCATTTCTTTATAGTATTTTGCCACTCTTTCGCGGCGGCAATGTTCACCAACCACAATTGCTTTAATTCGGTCGCAAGCTAATTCAACTTGATCGTTTTCTACAACATAGTCATAAGCGTCCATCATTTCGATTTCTTCTTTCGCTACAGTTAAACGATTTTCAATAACATCTTCAGTTTCTGTACCACGGCCAACAATTCGGTTCTTTAGTTCAGATAAACTTGGAGGTGCTAAGAAAATAAATACACCTTCAGGGAAGGCTTTCTTAACTTGAATTGCTCCTTGCACTTCAATTTCTAAGAACACATCTTTTCCTTCTTGTAACGTTTTTTCAACATAATCAATCGGTGTTCCGTAATAATTACCAACGAACTCAGCCCATTCAAGTAACTTTTCATTACGAATCATTTCTTCAAATTCTTCTCTCTCTTTAAAGAAATAATCCACACCATCTACTTCACCTTCACGCGGTTTACGTGTCGTTACTGAAATAGAGTACTGAAAACGTGTGTCTTCATGGCTAAACAGCTCTTTTCGAACCGTTCCTTTCCCGACACCAGAAGGTCCCGAAAGAACGATGAGCAATCCTCTTCTACTTCTCATAAATATGTAAAACCTACCCTTCCTCACTTAAATCTTCTTTATTATTCAAACGATGTGCAATCGTCTCTGGCTGAATTGGACTTAATACTACATGCCCATCATCCATAACAATAACCGCCCTTGTTTTTCTCCCATACGTAGCATCAAGCAAAGCATTATGTTCACGCGCTTCCTGTACTGTTCGTTTAATAGGAGCTGACTCCGGACTTACAATAGCAATAATTCGATGAGCAGATACAATATTTCCGTATCCAATATTTAAAAACCGCATGGCCATAGTTTGCGCCTCCTAGTAAGTCTATCCGATTTCTCCACCACGTATAACTTTATATATTTTTTGAAAGCTACTCAATATTTTGTACTTGTTCACGAATTTTTTCAAGGTTATTTTTCATTTCTACGACATATTTTGAAATTGTTAAGTCATTTGCCTTAGAACCTATCGTATTTACTTCCCTATGCATCTCTTGCACAATGAAGTCCATTTTCCTTCCAACAGGCTCTGTAATTTGCAGTGCTTCACGAAATTGATCTAAATGACTTTGTAATCGAACTAATTCTTCGTGAATATCTGAACGCTCTGCAAATATTGCTACTTCTGTCAACAATCGTTGTTCATCTAAATCTTGGTTATGTAATTCTTTTAAGCGATTTTCTAATCTTTCACGATATTTTTGTGTAACAATTGGTGCATGTGGAATAATTGCATTTACACAATTATGAATCTCTTGCAAACGATATGCTATATCTTTATGTAATCGTTCTCCTTCACCATCTCTCATCGTTTTCAACATATGAGCAGCTTGGCGAACAGCCTCATATAAACCGGTTTCAAATTGTTCATTTACATTTTCTATTTCTTCAACTGCCGTTACTTCTGGCATTCCCATTAGTTGCCCGAGTGTAATAGAATCTTGTAATTGAAATTTCCCTTTTATATCTTCCATAATGGATTGGTACTGTTCAAGAAGTTCCCAATTCACAGTTAATTTTCTTTCAACAAGCCCTTCACCTGTTATACTAATAGACACTTCAATACGTCCACGGCGAACTTGCTTTGCAATTATTTTACGAATCTTGTCTTCAAACACCATCATTTGCTTCGGAAGCCGAATACTCATTTCTAAAAAACGATGGTTCACCGACTTCATTTCTACTGTTATTTGAAAAGTATCGTTTTCTACCTTCGACCTTCCAAATCCTGTCATACTACAAATCATCTTTATCACATCCAAGCCATGAAATAACTCAATGAAAAAGGTAATAGAGATGCAACTCTACTACCTTCTGTAAATTATATCATATTTTCATATCATTGACTATTTCAAGTTTAATCCCTTCTTATATAACAGTGGCTTTTTCTTTTTCTCCTTTTTTCTTGTTAATAAGGATCCTACTAATAAGAAGGTCGGAATAGATGATAATCCCCCAATTAACAACCAATCTCGTGCTTGTATCGGCATTGTGCTAAAAATCGGCTGTAATGGTGGATAATATATAACTACAAGCATTAACAGTAAAGAAATAATAACCGCCCCTACTAAATATATATTTCCAAACGGGTTGCGATGAAATATAGAATGTTCACTACGACAATCAAATACATGAATAAGCTGAGCAAGTACTAATGTTGCGAAGGCTACCGTTTGTGCATACTTCAATTCATTCGGATGCTGGTTAAATGCAATAATAAACGCTACTAATGTCACTGCTCCGATTAGAAAACCACGACTTATAATTTTCCACGCAAGCCCTCTAGCGAACACCCCTTCTTTCGGATGGCGTGGCGTTCTCTTCATCACATCTCCTTCAGCCTTATCCAAACCTAATGCCATCGCTGGTAAACCGTCAGTAACTAAGTTCACCCATAAAATTTGAATTGGAACCATCGGCAATGGCAGTGCCAGTAACATCGCAAATAACATAACTAAAATTTCACCAACGTTAGATGCTAACAAATACCGAATAAACTTCCGAATATTTTCATATATGTTTCTACCTTCTTTAATCGCCGATTTAATCGTAGCAAAGTTATCATCTAACAACACAAGTGAAGAAGCTTCTTTTGCAACATCTGTCCCTGTAATTCCCATCGCAATCCCTATATCAGCTGTTTTAATAGCTGGAGCATCGTTCACTCCATCACCTGTCATAGCTACTATATGCCCCTTATTTTGCAGCGCCTTAACGATTTTCAATTTATGCTCAGGAGACACACGAGCGAATACATACGTATCTTCTACAATATCTTCTAATGCCTCTACATCCATATTCGCAAGTTCTACACCTTCAACAACGCGTCCACCCGCTGGTAAAACCCCTAACTGTTCCGCAATTGCCATTGCTGTCACTTTATGATCTCCCGTAATCATTACCGTTCTAATACCAGCTTCTTTACACTCTTTCACCGCTTGCGCCACTTCTAGTCTTGGCGGATCTATCATTCCTTGTATTCCAACAAGCATAAAATCCTGCTCGACTTCTCTTTCATGTTCAATTGAATCTGTAGCTTTTAACGGTTTAAATGCCACCGCAATCGTTCGTAAAGCTTGACTTCCTAAACTATGAATCGCTGCCTGCACTTCTTTTCGATACATTTCACTTAAAGGCTGCTGCTTATTTCCCCACAAAATTGTTTGACTCATTTGCAAAAGAACATCTGGTGCTCCTTTTGTAATAACAAATTTTTTGCCTTCACGATCACGAACAATAACACTCATCATTTTTCTAGTTGAATCAAAAGGAAATTCACGAATGATTTCAAACTTTCCTTTAAGAGCTTCACGTGATATTCCCGCCTTCATTGCAGCAGCAACGAGAGCTCCCTCTGTTGGATCCCCATCTAACACATACGTCTTTTTCTTTTGAATAACATTCGCATTATTACATAAACAGCCAAATGTAAGTAGTTGATACAGTGATTTCGTCTTAGTAGGGTCAATTACTTCTTCACCTTTCATAAACGAACCTGCCGGCTCATAGCCTTGACCTGTTACTTTCCATAATTCTCCGCCTGACCACATATGTGTTACCATCATTTTATTTTGTGTCATTGTTCCTGTTTTATCTGAGCAAATAACAGAAGCACAGCCTAACGTTTCTACAGCTGGCAACTTTCGCACAATTGCCCTCTTTTTAATCATACGCTGTACGCCAAGTGATAGCGCAACCGTAACGATAGCTGGCAATCCTTCTGGAATAGCCGCAACAGCAAGCGAAACCCCAGCCAAAAACATGTGATACACTTCATTCCCTTGATATACACCAGCTAGTACAACAAGAGCCGTCAAAATAAGAGCAACAATAATTAAAATTTTTCCAAGCTGTTCTAATCTTCTTTGTAATGGCGTTTCCATTTGCTCAGCATTTTGCAACATATTTGCAATTTGCCCCATAGCTGTATTCATTCCAGTCGCTACGACTACCCCTGTTCCAGCACCTCTCGTTATCATCGTCCCCATAAATGCCATGTTTTTTTGATCACCAATTGAAACATCTTGGCCTTGTAACGCCTCTACCTTCTTTTGTACAGGCAATGATTCTCCTGTAAGAGCCGATTCTTCAATATATAAACTTGAAGATTCCACAAGGCGAACATCCGCGCCAATACGGTCACCACTAGAAAACTTAATAATATCACCTAGTACAAGCGCTTTTGACGGCGCTTTTATCCACTTCCCATTTCTTAGTACAGTAACTTGAGGGGCTGCCAATTCTTTTAAAGCTTCCAACGATTTTTCAGCTTTCCTCTCTTGAAAGAAACCGAGGACACCATTGATAATAACAATTGCAACAATTGCAATCGAATCAATATACTCTCCTAAAAAAGCTGAAATAATTGTAGCACCAAATAAAACAAGTACCATAAAATCTTTAAATTGCGCTAAAAACACCATAAGCGCAGAAGGCCGCTTTGCTTCTTGCAATTCATTTGTACCAAATTTCTTTAATCGGCCCTCTGCTTCTTGCTCTGTAAGACCTACCTCCACATTCGTATTCGTTCTTTCCTCCACTTCATGTGCTCGCATTTCATACCAGTTCATCCTGCCATCGACCTCCTGATTCCAGACATACTCTAATGAAAGCTTATTCAGCCTCGTCCAAAAAAATGCTATAATTAACTTTTAGTTAGAAAGGAGTGTTCATTCATGGCATTCGATGGATTATTTACAAGAGCAATTACACATGAAATTGCAAATTCTCTTCAAACAGGAAGAATTTCAAAAATATATCAACCCTCAAAATATGAAGTTTTATTACATATTCGAGCAAACGGAAAAAACCAAAAGCTGATTCTTTCATCTCACCCTACATATGCGCGTATGCACTTAACAAATCAAAACTACGATTCACCAGCGCAACCGCCGATGTTTTGTATGCTTCTTCGCAAACATTTAGAAGGTGGATTTATTGAAAAAATTGAACAAATTGACTTAGAACGTATTATTCAAATTACAGTCCGCAGTCGCAATGAAATCGGTGACGAATCAGTAAAAACATTAGTAATCGAAATAATGGGACGACACAGTAATATTATCTTAGTAGATACGAAAACAAATGTTATTTTAGATAGCTTAAAACACGTTTCTTTAGCGGTAAACCGACATCGTACTGTATATGCTGGAGCTGAATATGTTGCCCCACCAGCACAACATAAAGTTAATCCGCTTCTTATCGAAACAGAAGATGATTTTATTAAACCGCTAGACTTTTTATCTGGCAACATGGACAAACAACTTGTCGGAGCATTCATGGGAATTTCCCCATTATTTGCAAAAGAAGTTGTAAAAAAAGCAGGTATGGCAAATGAAAAAGCATTATCTGAAGCTTTCTTCAGCTTACAAAAACCATTGCTAACACATCAGTACGTGCCAGCAATGATAACAGCAAATGGAAAAGAGTTCTTTTATCTATTCCCTCTTTCTCACTTACAAGGAAACGAAAAAACATTTTCATCTGTTAGTGAATTGTTAGACCGTTTCTTTTTCGGAAAAGCAGAGCGAGACCGTGTAAAACAACAAGCTCACGATTTAGAACGCTTTATGCAAAACGAAAAAAACAAAAATGAGAAAAAACTTATTAAACTTGAAAAAACATTACAAGATGCTGGAAAAGCAGATAAATATCAACTATTTGGAGAGCTGCTTACAGCCAATATGTACACTTTGAAAAAAGGTGATAAAGATATTGAGGTCATTAATTATTACGATGAAAATGGCGGAACTGTAAAAATCACATTAGATCCTTTAAAAACACCATCTGACAATGCACAACGCTATTTCCAAAAGTACCAAAAAGCAAAAAATTCAGTTGTTATTGTAGAAGAACAAATCGAAAAAACCAATGAAGAAATTCTTTATTTCGATAGCTTACTTCAACAAATGGAAGCTGCTTCTTCAAAAGATATTGAAGAAATTCGTGAGGAGCTAGCTGAAGAAGGATATGTGCGCAATCGTAAGAAGAAAAACGCAAAGAAAAAACCTACAAAACCAGTATTGGATAAATATTTAGCTAGTGACGGTACAGAGATTTTCGTTGGTAAAAACAATAAGCAAAATGATTATTTAACAACGAAATTTGCCCGTCGTGATGAAATTTGGTTACATACGAAAGACATACCTGGCTCTCATGTTGTCATTCGTTCTTTAGAACCTGCTGAAGAAACTTTACTGGAAGCTGCAAAAATCGCCGCTTATTACAGTAAAGCAAAAGAGTCTAGCTCTGTACCTGTTGATTTCACTAAAATACGTCACGTTAAAAAACCGAGTGGTGCAAAACTTGGATTCGTTACGTATGATAACCAACAAACAGTATATGTAACACCAGATGCTGATACAGTAATGAAATTAAAAGCGTAAATACTTAAAAATGCGTTGCTAGCAAGCAACGCATTTTTCTATGTTTTCAGCTTAGTTCATATACCTATTCACTAATTCATAACATCTTTCTTTTGTCATCTTATATTTTTCATCTGCAGCTTTGATATATCTCATCGTTCCATTATTTTCATCTGTAGCAATTGCTTTAACTTTACTTTCCTAACTTCAATATTGTCAAAAAATTTGACAGTGCTATTTCATATTTGTATAAATTTTTTTACAGTGTGTAAAGAAAGTGAATCTTGAGTTGATGTTTTTTCATTCTCCCACTGTTAATTGAAGTAATCTGTATTTCACGAGCAGCCCACCGCCCACAAATAATGGGCTAAATTTCTTATCTTCTCTAAAACATATGTAATTCCCACTATCTTTTTCTCTAAAGATATTTTTTGGCACGCTATTTGCTTTATTCAATACTGTGAAAAGGGGGAATTAACATGACTTTAAGAATTAATAAAATCCAAAATCAACTAAAAAACTATGAAATTGACGGATTACTTATTACAAAAAAAGAAAATCGCCAATATGCAACAGGCTTTACAGGTAGCGCTGGCGTCGTCTTAATCTCTGCGGATAACGCTATTTTTATAACTGATTTCCGCTATGTAGATCAAGCGAAATCACAAATAAAAGACGTTGAAATTATTATGCATAAAGGAAATTTAGAGAAAGAAGTTGCAAATCAAGTATCGAAATTAAACATTCAAAAACTTGGAATTGAAGAAAATAACATGACATTGCAACAATATAAGAACTTACAAAAATATATGAAGGCAGAAATGGTTCAGGTGTGTGAAATCATCGAAGATATTCGTATTATTAAAGACACACCCGAAATAGAAACAATGAAAATTGCCGCTACTATTGCTGACGAAGCTTTCCAACACATTCTCAGCTTTCTAAAACCGGGAATAAGCGAAACTGAAGTCCGAGATGAATTAGAATTTTTCATGCGAAAAAAAGGAGCTACGTCCTCATCGTTTCAAATCATTGTAGCTTCTGGTGTTCGTTCTTCTCTTCCTCATGGCGTTGCATCAAATAAAATCATTGAACGAGGCGATATGATTACATTAGATTTCGGTGCACTTTACAACGGCTATTGTTCCGATATAACACGTACTGTAGCAATCGGCGAACCATCAGAAGAATTCAAAAAAATATATAATGTTGTATTAGAAGCATTGAAGCGTGGAACTGAAGCAATTAAACCTGGAGAAACTGCGAAAAGTATCGATGATATAACGAGAGATTACATTACAGAACATGGATACGGTCAATACTTTGGCCACTCTACCGGGCACGGTCTCGGGTTAGAAATACATGAACCGCTTCGCCTATCCCAAGAAAGTAAGGCAACTTTACAAGAAGGTATGGTTGTTACAGTTGAGCCGGGTATTTACATACCGAACTGGGGCGGTTGTAGAATTGAAGACGATATCGTCATTACAAAAGAAGGCTATGAGGTTATTACAAAGGCAAATCGGGAACTAATTGTCATTCCCTGTTAAAAATCATGAACTTTTAAACAGGAGTTTTTTCTTTACACATAGAATTCCTTCTCTGGAGTAATTGTTTAAAGAGGGGGAATTTTAATTGAACTTTGTAATCGATAAGATAGATGGTTTACATGTAGAATTTTCAAAACTTGTTTCCATGATGAATTACGCTCGCTATACAACAATGCAGGCTGCCGAGGGCTTAACAATTGAAGAACTTGATTATTTGTATGATGATGAAGCAAACTCAATTGGTATGCTTTTGTACCATATGGCTGCTATTGAATTTTACTACCAAATTCATACCTTTGAAGATCGTGAACCAACAGATGCTGAATTAGAACACTGGTTACCTGCTGTTGAGTTAGGAAATCTTGGACGCGAGAAAATAAAAGGCAACTCAATAGAATTTTACATAAATACGTTACAAGAAGTGCGCTCTAAAACGATTGAAACATTTCAATCGTTACCTGATGAATGGCTATTTAAAACGACAGATTTTTGGCATGACAAACCAGCAAATAACTACTTTAAATGGTTTCACGTATTTGAAGATGAAATCAATCATCGCGGACAAATTCGTTTAATTAAAAAGATGCAAAAAGCACATTCAGTTAAGTAAGAAAGTGCCACCTTATTCGGTGGCACTTTCTTCTATTCATTAGCAAATATTATTTTATTTACTTTTTTAGCAGTCACTACTATTGCTATGAGAATGCATATTAAATATAGCAATTTCGCAATAAACAACCACTCTTGAAACATTACAATTCCATCTATTATCTCATTTCCTTTCAATAACAAAAACGGTATCGTGCTAATTATAATGACAAACTCGATGCTGAAAACAATTTTCTTTTTTCGACTATATGCTTTTCATTCACTCCAGCGGTACAAAGGTGCAAAAATCAATACTCCTATACATAATATAACTGGTACCCATTCACTTTTAAGAAATTGCCCTGAAATAACCGATAATAGTAAACAAACGAGCACACCATAATACCCTATTTTCTCTCTCATTCGTCCTCCCCCATTCTACTTTTCCTAGAATTCCATTTTTAGGATTAATTGTATTGTATCATCCATTTTTACTCCTTACCATTACAGTACATGAAATTTCACTTTTTTCTTTTTCCTATACTCACATACTTTCTCTGCTTTCATACAATAAACTACACGAACGCCTAAAGGATGTGGATGTTATGGGAGTTGAATTAACGCTTTTACACGCTCTCTATGTTCTTTGTTTACTCACTATTATTACCTTCTTTATTTTTAGAAAAGATACGACGATTATTTGTAGCGTTTTTATCTTTTTGTTAGCATTAACCGCAACTAGTTCTATCCCTCTTGCCATTAGTGGTATCTTTCAAAGTTTCATTTACGCCATTACCGAACTATTACCAACTATATTAATCATCTCCATTATCGTATCGATGAGCAATCTACTCGTTCATACCGGTATTAATGATACGATGATTTCACCATTTACAAAAATGATTCGTACCCCTACCCTCGCCTACTGGATTATCGGCCTTTTAATGATGACAATTTCTTTCTTCTTTTGGCCTTCTCCAGCTGTCGCTTTAATGGGAGCTATTTTATTACCAGTCGCCGTACGCGTCGGCCTTCCTCCAATTGGAGTCGCAATTGCTATGAACTTATTTGGACACGGCATCGCCTTGTCAGGCGACTTCGTTATTCAGGGCGCTCCGAAATTAACAGCGGATGCTGCTGGTCTCCCTGTTTCCAGCGTCGTATCTGCAAGTGTTCCCCTCGTTATTGTTATGGGCGTTGTTACAACTTCTGTCGCTTTTTTCTTCTTACGGAAAGAATTTCATACAGGATTATCTTTGCAAGACTCTTCTTCATCAACTGAACCATCTAAAACTACTATTTTATTATCTCCTCGCATAAAGAAATGGCTCGCTATATGTATCCCTATCGTATATCTCATTGATATCCTTTGTATGATGCAGTTTAAACTGCAAGGAAGCGATGCTACAGCGCTAATCGGCGGAACGACAGTTATTATGATTATTATCATTTCTCTCATCGCCTACAAAGGAAATAGCCTGAATAAAACGACCGATTATTTTATAGAGGGGCTCCAATTTGGATTTAAAATTTTTGGTCCAGTTATTCCAATTGCTGCACTTTTTTATTTAGGGGATAGTGGCTTTGTAAAAATTATTGGAGACTATTTACCAAAAGGTTCACATGGAATCATTAACGACTTAGGAATCGCCTTATCTCAAACGGTTCCTTTAAATCAATACGTATCCGCTGGTACATTAACTATCGTCGGTGTTATAACAGGATTAGATGGATCTGGTTTTTCAGGTATATCACTTGCTGGTTCAATTGCAAATCTTTTTGGTACAGCACTTGGTCATGGAACAGCTACCCTAACAGCACTCGGACAAATCGCTGCTATATGGACTGGGGGCGGAACCTTAATTCCTTGGGCGCTTATTCCTGCCGCTGCCATTTGTAAAGTAGATCCATTTGAACTTGCACGCCGCAATTTTTTACCAGTTGCGATTGGTTTAATTGTCACCACGATCGTTGCGATGTTTATCCTATAACGTAAGCAAATATTCTCTTGCTTACGTTTTTTTATTGTACAATTCATAATAATGTACTGACTTTCAAAAGGGATTCGTTATTACTTAGCGAAATTATATTAGGAGAGTATTTCTTTCAAAACGTTTACGAAAAACAGATTACTGCAATTAGAAAAGGGGACATAACTATGAATGAATTGATTTTCGTCTTATTAATTTGTCCATTACTTATCTTTATCGTTTCTGTTATTGGAACACGTAGAACGAAAACGTATTACGTAATGCCGATTGTAACGTTTGCTAGTTTTTTAATAATAGGTGTTATCGCCTTCACTCCAAAATTTTTCTTTTGGGTTGGCATGTATAGCATCTTCTCGTTTATTGTTTCTTATATGACGCTATTGTTTGTGAGAGAATATGAAGTTGTAGAAAGCAATAAGTAGTTTTTAATAAGGAGATTTTAATATGTTTTTCTTTAATATTGATGGGACTTCACATAAAATTTTAACAATGATATAAAAAGACGACCGCGTTCCCCCGCAGTCGTCTTTTCTCGTATTACGCTGTAACCCAAGCCTCGTCAGCTGGATTTTTACGCCACTCTTGTAATTTTTTCGTTTCAGCTTGTCCGATCATACCTTTTTCTGCTGCAACTTCAGTTAATGCACTGTAATCACTTAAAGAATATGATGCTACGTTTGCTGCTTCTAGTTTCTCTTTTCCTGACTCAAGCTCGTACGTGAAGATTGATACGATTCCTAATACTTCACAGCCAGCTTCGCGAAGTGCTTCTACACATGTAATTGCACTACCGCCAGTTGAAATTAAGTCTTCTACTACTACTACTTTTTGACCTTTTTCAGCTTTTCCTTCGATTTGGTTCCCTTTACCGTGACCTTTTGCCTTACTACGTACGTAGCACATTGGTAAATCCATACGATCGCTTACCCATGCAGCGTGCGCAATACCAGCAGTTGCTGTTCCTGCAATAACTTCTACAGTTGGGAAGTGCTCTTTAATTAACTCTTCTAATCCAGCTGCAATCGCTTGGCGTACTTTTGGATAAGATAAAGTTAAACGATTATCACAATAAATTGGTGATTTCATACCAGAAGACCAAGTGAATGGATCATTCGGTTGTAAAAATACTGCTCCAATTTCTAATAAATGCGATGCGATTTCTTTTTTCATACTGTTACACCTTCCCACTGTTGTTTTACTATTTTATACGCTTCAAGCGGATTTTCTGCTTTTGTAATACTACGTCCAACTACGATGTAGCTTGAACCAAGTTCCCTCGCACGTTTCGGTGTTGCTACGCGCACCTGGTCATTTACATCATCGCTTGCAAGACGAATCCCCGGTGTTACTGTTACAAATTCATTTCCGCATACTTCACGTAATTTTGGTACTTCAAGTGTTGAACAAACAACGCCATCAAGTCCACTTTCTTTCGTTAATTTTGCATAATGAGCAACCGCTTCTTCTAACGTTTTCTCAATACCAATCTCTTTTTTCATCATAGCTTCCGAAGTGCTTGTTAGTTGTGTAACTGCAATACAAATCGGTCTCTCTTTTCCTTCTTGCTTACCTTCCTCTAATCCCTCAATCGCAGCTTTCATCATACTACTTCCCCCAGCAGCATGAACATTTACCATATCTACATCTAGACTAGCTAGGCTACGCATAGCGCTTTTTACCGTATTCGGAATATCATGAAGTTTTAAATCTAGAAAAATCTTATGTCCTTTTTCTTTTAAGTACGTAATAATTGCAGGACCCTCTTTGTAAAATAACTCCATACCCACTTTGACAAATAACTCTTCCCCTTCAAAGTGATGTAAGAATTGTTCTACCTCTTGTTTCCCTGGAAAATCTAGTGCAACAATTAGCGACTGTGACATACTTACTTCCAGCTCCTTCCTTGACATTCCGAAATGTGATCAAATCCTAATTCATCTAGTAATGCTGGTAATTCTTCAATAATTGTCGGACATACGAACGGATCAATAAAGTTTGCCGTTCCAACTGCAACCGCGCTTGCACCAGCATAGAAGAATTCAATTACATCTTCCGCTGTTTCAATACCACCCATTCCGATAATCGGAATATTAACCGCTTGACTTACTTCATGTACCATACGAATTGCTACTGGCTTAATCGCAGGCCCTGATAGTCCGCCCGTACGGTTTGCTAAAATTGGTTTTGCAGTTTTTAAATCTAGACGCATACCAAGCAATGTATTAATCATCGTTAAACCGTCCGCACCCGCATTTTCAATTGCTTTTGCAATTTCTACAATGTTTGCCACGTTCGGTGACAATTTCACATATACCGGTACTTCAGAAACCTCTTTTACTCGCTTCGTTAAATCAGCAGCAATTTCAGGATTTGTACCAAAAGCGATACCACCCGTTTTTACGTTTGGACAAGAAATATTTAATTCTAGCGCATGAACATTAGGTGCCTTTGAAATTGCCTTCGCAACCGCTACGTAATCCTCAGCTTGTGAACCCGCAACGTTTGCAATAATCGGAAGATCAAATTGCTCGAGAAAAGGTAATTCAGAATTCATTACCTTTTCTAATCCAGGATTTTGAAGCCCGATTGCATTTAGCATTCCGCCTG
Source organism: Bacillus sp. JJ783 (assembly GCF_036963225.1). NCBI lineage: Bacteria > Bacillati > Bacillota > Bacilli > Caryophanales > Bacillaceae > Bacillus > Bacillus sp. JJ783. The sequence continues at coordinate 97,028 of NZ_JBALMG010000037.1, forward strand.
GTGTTTCAGCAACACGAGGCGTTGGGTTTCCATAACGAGGTTGTTCTGTTGTCGCTTTAATCATAATTGATCCAAGTACACTTAAATCATAGAACTGTGCATACTCACGACCAAATCCGAAGCAACCAGATGCTGGGATGATTGGATTTTTTAATGATAACCCTGGTAATTCAACTTGCAATCTGTTCATAGTACAACCTCCCCGATTGGAAATACTGGTCCGTCACTACACACCTTCTTGTAAGAATGTCCACTCGGATCTGCTTGTAAATGGCATACACACGCGAAACATGCTCCGATGCCACAGCCCATACGTTCTTCTAATGAAATGTAGGCTTTTCTCTCCTTATAGCGTCCTTCTAATGCACGAAGCATCGCTAAAGGTCCACATGAGTAGAGAATGTCAAAGTCAATTCCATAGCTATCAATTACATCTGTTACAAACCCTTTTGTACCATGTGTACCATCAACTGTTGCAACATACGTATCACCAAGCTCTGCGAATTTCGCTTCATAGAAGACAACATCTTTCGTTTGGAAACCTAAGATGTGAATAACGCGTACCCCTTTTGCTACAAGACGCTGTGACAATTCATATAGTGGTGGTACACCAATTCCCCCACCAACTAATAGAGCCGTTTGTCCAGATTCCGCTTCTTCTACAGGAAATCCATGCCCAAGTGGTCCTAACACATCTACAAGTTCACCTTGTTTTCTTTTCGCTAATGTTTTTGTTCCTTGTCCTTCCGCACGATATAGCATTGTAAATTCGTTCTTGTCTTGATCGACATTACAAATACTAATTGGGCGGCGCAGAAGGGGCGTAATGCCCTCTGCTACCTTAATGTGTACAAACTGCCCTGGATTGTTCATTTGCTGCACTAAATCCCCTTGAAGCACTAATTCGTAAATGTTTTTTGCAATTTCTTTTTGGTTAACGACGATCATATTTTGCTTTTGCATCATGCATGTACCACCTCGTGACGCTTCGTTTGCGTAATTTCTTTCATTGAATGAGCTGAGAATGTCATAGATTCTAATACTCTCAAGATTGCTCTCGTTGTATCAAGTGATGTTAAGCAAGCCACACCATTTTCTACTGATTCACGGCGAATGCGGAAACCATCACGCGCTGGTTGTTTTCCTTTTGTTAATGTATTGATTACAAACTGTGCTTTCCCTTGACGGATAATATCAAGTAAGTTGTAGTCTTCAGAATCAATTTTGTTTACAACTTGCACCGGAATGTTTTGTTCTGTTAGCGATTGTGCTGTTCCTGCTGTTGCTAATAAGTTATAGCCGATTTCATGGAAGCGTTTTGCAATTTCCAGCGCTTCTTCTTTATCTTTATCCGCTACAGTGATGATTACTGATCCGTGCGTCGGAATGTTAATTCCTGAAGCAACAAGTCCTTTATATAATGCTTTTTCAAGCGTTAAATCTTTCCCCATTACTTCCCCTGTTGACTTCATTTCAGGTCCTAATGTTGTATCAACTGAGCGTAGTTTCGCAAATGAGAATACCGGTGCTTTTACATACACTTCTTTCTCTTCTGGGTGATAGCCTGTTCCATATCCTTGTTCTACAAGGTTTTGCCCTAAAATAACTTTCGTTGCGACATTCGCCATTGGTACGCCTGTAATTTTACTTAAGAATGGTACTGTACGGCTCGCACGTGGATTTACTTCAATTACATACACTTCATCTTTGAATACTACAAACTGAATGTTTAGTAATCCAACAATGTTTAAACCTTTTCCAAGCGCAATTGTATGTTCAATAATTTGTTCTTTTAGTTTTTCAGATAAGCTCTGTGGTGGATATACTCCAATTGAATCCCCAGAGTGAACTCCAGCGCGTTCGATATGTTCCATAATACCTGGAATGAATACATTCTCACCGTCTGAAATTGCATCTACTTCAATTTCTTTACCAACCATATAACGGTCGATTAATACTGGGTGATCTGCGTGAACTTTAACCGCATTTTTCATGTAGTGCAGTAATTCTTCTTGACGATATACGATTTCCATCGCACGTCCACCTAGTACGTAAGATGGTCTTACTAATACTGGGTAACCAATTTTGTCAGCGATCGCTACTGCTTGCTCTACAGTCGTTGCTGTTTTACCAACTGGCTGCGGGATACCAAGCTTTGTTAAAGCTGCTTCAAACTTATCACGATCTTCTGCACGGTCTAAATCTTCAAGTGATGTTCCTAAGATTTTCACACCGTGTGCTTCTAATTTAGCTGCTAAGTTAATTGCCGTTTGTCCACCGAATTGGACGATAACACCTTCTGGCTTTTCTAAATCGATAATGTGCATTACATCTTCGATTGTTAATGGTTCAAAGTATAATTTGTCAGAAATACTGAAGTCTGTTGAAACTGTTTCTGGGTTGTTATTAACAATGATTGCCTCATATCCAGCTTCTTTTATTGCCCATACAGAGTGAACTGTTGCATAATCAAACTCAACACCTTGACCAATACGGATTGGACCAGATCCTAGTACAACTACACTCTTACGATCTGTTACAATCGATTCATTCTCGTCACCATATGTGCTGTAGTAGTATGGTGTTGCTGATTCAAACTCTGCCGCACAAGTATCTACCATCTTATAAACAGGAGTCATATTGCTTTCTTTACGCATATCGTAAATTTCACGCTCTGTTTTGTTCCAAGCATTGGCGATGTAATGGTCACTGAAGCCCATTTCTTTCGCAGATTGTAACACTTCCATATTTCCTACATTCGCTTTTACTTCGCGTTCCATGTTTACGATATTTTCAACTTTTTGTAAGAAGAAGAAGTCCATTTCACACCATTCGTTGATTTCTTCTTTCGTTACACCTTGACGGATTGCTTCTGCTACAACGAACAGACGCTCGTCATCAGCTTTTATAATACGCTTTTTCATCGTTTCTTTATCAAGCTCTTTTAAGTGGTCTAACTCTAGGTGATAAACGCCAAGCTCTAAAGAACGGATCGCTTTTAATAATGATTGTTCTAAGTTACGTCCGATTGACATAACTTCACCAGTTGCCTTCATTTGTGTACCAAGTGTTCTGTTTGCTGATTCAAACTTATCAAATGGCCAACGTGGAATTTTTGAAACAACATAGTCTAATGCTGGCTCGAAGCAAGCGTATGTTTTTTGTGTTACTGGGTTTACAATTTCATCTAATGTTAAACCGACTGCAATTTTTGCCGCTAGCTTCGCAATTGGATATCCAGTTGCTTTAGATGCTAGTGCAGACGAACGACTCACACGCGGGTTTACTTCGATTACATAGTATTGGAAGCTATGTGGATCAAGTGCAAGCTGAACGTTACATCCACCTTCAATTCCTAATGCACGAATAATTCTTAATGAAGTGTTTCGTAACATTTGATACTCACGGTCACTTAATGTTTGGCTCGGTGCTACAACGATAGAATCACCTGTGTGAACCCCAACCGGATCGATATTTTCCATGTTACATACTACAATCGCGTTATCATTCGAATCGCGCATTACTTCATATTCAATTTCCTTACAACCAGCAATACTCTTTTCTAATAGACATTGTGTTACTGGACTATGTTTTAATCCACCTGATACGATTTCAATTAGTTCTTCTTCATTATTACAGATTCCGCCACCTGTTCCCCCCATTGTAAATGCTGGGCGAACAATAACTGGATAACCAATTTCTTTTACAAATTCATGTGCTTCTTCCAGCGTATGAATAATCGTACTAGATGGAATTGGTTCATTTAATTCCTGCATTAATGTACGGAATAAGTCACGATCCTCGGCTTGCTCGATTGCTGATAATTTTGTTCCTAAAATTTCAACTCCGCACTCTTCAAGTATGCCTGATTTCGCAAGTTCAACAGCCATATTCAGGCCTGTTTGACCACCTAATGTTGGTAAGATTGCATCTGGACGTTCTTTACGAATGATACGGCTTACGAATTCTAGTGTTAATGGTTCTATATATACTTTATCTGCTGTTGCAGTATCTGTCATAATTGTTGCTGGGTTAGAGTTAACAAGGATTACTTTGTAACCTTCTTCTCTAAGAGATTGACAAGCTTGTGTACCAGAGTAATCAAACTCTGCTGCTTGCCCAATTACAATTGGTCCTGATCCGATTACTAAAATTGTGTTAATGTCTAGGCGTTTTGGCATAACTCTTCCCCTTCTTTCTTGAAGTTTTCAATCATTGCTAAGAAATCTTCGAATAAATCATTTGCATCTTCTGGTCCTGCAGAAGCTTCTGGATGGTATTGCACTGTAAATGCTGGGAACTTCGTATGACGAAGACCTTCTACTGTTCCATCATTTAAAGCAACATGTGTAATTTCCAGTTCTGTATTTCCAACTGATTCTTCTTCTACTGCGTAACCATGGTTTTGAGATGTAATTGCTACTTTTCCAGTTGCAAGATTTTTTACTGGATGATTTAAACCACGGTGACCGAATTTTAACTTACTTGTATTCGCACCAGATGCTAGGGCGAACAATTGATGTCCTAGGCAAATCCCGAATAAAGGAACTTTACCAATAATTTCTTTTAACATTTCAATTGCTTCTGGTACATCTTTTGGGTCCCCAGGTCCATTACTTAACATAATTCCATCTGGGCTAAGGCGTAGAATTTCTTCTGCTGTTGTATTGTAAGGTACAACAATTACATCACAATCACGCTTATTTAATTCTCGTAAAATACCATGTTTCATTCCGAAGTCTACAAGTACAACGCGATGACCACGGCCTGGACTTGGATATGGATCTTTTGTTGATACGCGTTTCACATGATCTGTAAAGACAGTTGCTTTCAGTTGACTAACGATGTCCTCTACATCCACATCCATATTGCAAAGACGTCCGCGTAAAGTTCCATATTGACGAATTTTTCTTGTTAATTTTCTCGTATCAATTCCTGCTAATCCTGGAATATTTCTTTCTTTCAAGTAATCATTTAACGAAATTTCATTACGGAAGTTTGATGGATGATCACAAATTTCGTTTACGATTAAACCATTTACAGATGGGTGAATTGATTCAAAATCATCACGGTTAATGCCGTAGTTTCCGATTAATGGATACGTAAATGTTACGATTTGACCGCAGTATGATGGATCAGATAAAGTTTCTTGATATCCAGTCATCCCAGTTGTAAATACAACCTCACCTGACTTTTCGATTTCTCCTCCGAAACCTTTTCCAATTAATACTGTTCCATCTTCTAAGATAAGTTGTCTTTTCATACTAATGCACTCTCCTTTTGCCATGCGATCTTACCACCAACGATTGTCATAACCGGCCAACCTTGGCATTTCCAACCTGCGAATGGTGTATTTTTTCCTTTTGATAAGAATGTTGTTGGATCAATTTCTTCTTCTTGTTCTAAATCGATAATTGTAATATCAGCTGTTCTACCTTCTATTAGGCGCCCTGCTTCTAAACCGAATGTGTCAGCCGGTTTTTCTGTTAAGAATTGAATTAGTTGCTCTAATGTAATGATTCCTTTTTTCACAAGGTTCGTATATAAAAGTGGGAATGCTGTTTCAAACCCAGTAATTCCGAACGGTGCTCTTTCAATCCCTTGCGCTTTCTCTTCTGCAGTATGCGGTGCATGGTCAGTTGCGATCATATCAATTGTTCCATCTAATAGTCCTTCAATTAACGCTGCATGATCTTCTTTTCCTCGAAGCGGCGGGTTCATTTTAAAGTTAGGATCAGCCGATGGGATATCATCTTCACATAATACTAAGTGATGCGGTGTTACTTCTGCTGTCACCTTAATTCCAGCACGTTTCGCATCACGGATTACACGTACAGATCCTTTTGTACTTACGTGACACACGTGATAGTGACAATTTGCAGCTTCCGCAAGTAAGATGTCCCGGGCAATATGTACGGATTCACATACTGATGGGATACCGTTTAATCCGTGTTTCTCAGAAAACTTCCCTTCATGTACACATCCTTTATTAATAAGTGTGTTCTCTTCACAGTGTGCAACAACTGCCATATTTAATTTCGATGCACGCTTCATAGCAGCTAACATCATGCTTGCATCTTGCACGCCTACGCCATCATCAGTGAAAGCAAACGCTCCAAGTTCTTTTAACGTTTCAAAATCAGTCATTTCAGAACCTGCTTGACGTACTGTAATGGCTCCATATGGTAATACATTTACATGTGCTTTTTCTTTAATACGCTTTTGCAGGTCTTCCATATGTTCTTTACAATCTGGTACTGGGCGTGTGTTTGGCATTGCGCAAATTGTAGTAAATCCACCTTTTGCTGCTGCAAGTGTTCCTGTTTCAATTGTTTCTTTATGTTCACCACCTGGTTCACGAAGATGAACGTGTACATCTACTAATCCAGGTGCGATTAACTTTCCATTTACATCGATTACTTCAGCATTATCTGCCGTAATATTTTCTGCTACCTTCGCAATTTTACCGTCTTGTACAAGAAGATCTGTTGCTACAATTGTTCCTTCTTCATTCATATAACGACCGTTTTTAAACAAATAATTCATGTTTCATTCCTCCTAATACATTTGGTAATGCGCGTTTTAGTACAGCCATTCTTACGTAGACCCCGTTTTCCATTTGCTTAAATATGCGTGAGCGTTCACACTCGACAAGTTCACTCGCAATTTCAACATCACGGTTTACAGGGGCTGGATGCATAATAATGCTTCCTTCTTTCATACGTTTTTCTCTTTCAACTGTTAACCCATGTTGCTCGTGATACTCTTTCATAATGTCTGTTTCATAATGGTCATGACGCTCATGTTGTACACGAAGTAACATCAGCACATCCACTTCTGGAACAAGTTCATCTAAACTCTTGTACGTTCCAAATGTGTTCTCTTCATCTTTCCACTCTTCTGGGCTTGCAAAGTAAATTGTCGCGCCCAGTTTCGTTAATGCCTCTGCATTAGAACGTGCTACTCGGCTATGACGAACATCCCCAACTATTGCAATCTTCAAACCTTCAAATCTTCCAAACTCTTGTTTAATTGTTAGAAGATCGAGTAGACATTGCGTTGGATGATTTCCACATCCATCTCCAGCGTTCAAGATTGGGATATTCACCTGATCTTTTAATTCATCGAAGTAACGATCTTGCTCATGGCGGATGACTACCGCTTTTGTTCCGATTGATTCTAGTGTTCTTATCGTATCGTATAAAGTTTCTCCTTTTTGTACGCTAGATGCATCTGCGGAAAAGTCTAATACTTCAAGTCCTAATCTCTTCTCAGCAACTTCAAAGCTAAATCTCGTCCTCGTACTATTCTCAAAGAACAAGTTCGCAACAAATGTTTGCTCTGTCGTTTTTCTCTCTTTTCCATTCGCGAAATTTTCTGCGTCTTTTAGGATTTCTGAAATTTCTTGTTCCGATAATTCACTCATCGTTAACAAATGGCTCATCGTCATCCCTCATCTTTCTGTTTTTTATGATAACATCATTGAATTTATATAACAATAACTGCATAAAAATACCCCAGCCTTTGAGACTAGGGTGCGTTAAAGTAGCCACCCTTTTCTATCTCACAGGACTGAATTAAAAGGTTATTTTTATGAAGCAATCTGCTTAGATTGTTTTGTTTTATTTGTTTGTTTTGTCTCTGGTAGTAGTAGATTTAATAGTACACCTACAATTGCTGCTAGTGCCATTCCTTCTACTTGGAACGATTCACCTACGTGTAGTACCGCCCCGCCAATACCGATTACTAGTATAACTGATGCAATCATTAAGTTTCGTTTGTCACCTAAGTCTGTTTTATCGTCTACCATCATGCGTAAACCACTTGATGCGATTACACCGAAGAGTAAGATTGATACACCACCCATAACCGGTGTTGGAATCGAATGAATCAGTGCTGAAATCTTCCCGATAAATCCAAACATGATTGCGAACACTGCTGAACCGATGAATAAGTATACACTGTATGCTCTCGTAATTGCTAGCACACCGATGTTTTCACCATATGTTGTATTCGGTGGTCCTCCTATTAGTGATGCGATCAATGTTGCTACCCCATCACCGAAGATTGAACGATGTAAACCTGGTTTTTCAATTAAATCTCTTTTAATAACATTTCCAAGTACAATTTGATGTCCGATATGTTCTGAAATTGTTACAAGTGCAACTGGTACCATTAAGAGTACAATTTTCCATGAAAACTCCGGAGTGTATGTTACAAACGGTACTGTGAAATCTGGTATGACAAACCATTTCGCCTCAGCTACTGGCTTTAAATCTACTAGCCCTTGGAAGTAAGCGAATATATACCCGCCGATGATTCCAAGTAGCACTGGTATGATACTGAAAAACCCTCTCCCGAATATGGAGCAAATGATTGTAATTGCTAATGTTACTAATGCTACTGAAAAGTGTGTAATGCTATACTTACCATCCGCACCGTTCATCGCCATGTTCACTGCTGTATGTGCTAAAGATAAACCGATTACCATTACGACTGGTCCAACTACGATTGGCGGAAGTAATTTCATAATCCATTCTGACCCAGATTTCTTAATTCCGAGTGAGATTAAGATGTACACAAGTCCCGCAAGCATTCCACCAAGCATCGCTGCTCCAGGTCCACCTGCTGTTTTCGCTGTAATAATTGGTGCAATAAAGGCGAATGATGATCCTAAATATGCTGGTACTTGACCTTTCGTTATTAGAAGAAACGCTAGCGTTCCTAATCCACTTGATATTAAAGCTACTGATGGATTCAGTCCTGTTAAAAACGGAACAAGCACTGTTGATCCAAACATCGCGAACAAATGTTGTATACTTAATAATAACCATTTTCCCGGTTTCGGTACTTCATGAATGTCTAACACTGGCTTTTGCTCCATTGTTACATCCTCCTTCAGTTTTGATTTTTGCAATAAAAAAACTCTTTGTGCCTGTGCACAAAGAGTCCTACACTTTCGTATGCCAAATTTGACATATGAAAGCCAAGACCCTTTGGCAGCCTCACAGGACTACATTTAAAAGGGCTTTACTTATCGTATATGCTTACTCGATCTTGTTGATCTGTCTCTTGCAAATCAACTTCGATACGCTCTTCACTAGATGTTGGAATGTTCTTTCCTACATAATCAGCGCGAATTGGTAATTCACGATGACCTCTATCAACAAGAACAGCCAATTGGATTTGTGATGGTCTACCTAAATCCATAAGAGCATCCATTGCTGCTCGAACTGTTCTTCCTGTATATAACACATCATCCACAAGGATAACTTTTTTCTTCGTAATATCTACAGGAATATCAGAACCTTTTACAAGTGGTTCTTTATGTTTCGATTGTAGTGTTAAATCATCACGATATAACGTAATATCTAACTCTCCTACTTCCATCTCTTTTCCTTCAATTTGACCAATTCGTTCTGCCAAACGTTGTGCAATAAAAATTCCACGTGTTTTTATTCCGACAAGAACACAATTATCGACACCTTTATTTCGTTCCACGATTTCATGACTAATTCGTGTTAAAGCGCGGCGAATCATTTGGTCATCTAAAACTACAGCTTTCTCTTGCATGCTCTACACCTCCAAGCTTTTTTTCTTGCGTGAGAGTAATGGTATAAAAAAAGTCCTCTCAGCGTGTGCGAGAGGACTTTTGAAAAAAGGGTACAACATACCCTAAGTATTTCAAACCGTTACCTTCTCAACCTCACGGGGCTGTGTTAAAGGATCATTATTTAACTGTTGTCAGTATCTCAGTTTTCTTATGATTTGTCAATACTATTTCCGTAAAATATTTAGCGCTTCTTCAAACACTTCTGGAATCGGTGCCTCAAACTCAATATATTCACCAGTACGAGGGTGATCGAAACCTAAAATCCCTGCATGAAGTGCTTGTCCATTCATATCTAATGTTTTCTTCGGACCATACTTCGGATCCCCTGCAAGTGGATAACCAATATATTTCATATGAACACGAATTTGGTGTGTACGTCCCGTTTCTAAGCGACATTCTACAAGTGTGAAATCCTTAAATCGCTCTAACACTTGGAAATGTGTAACAGCATTCTTACCATTTTCATCAACGGTCATACTTTGACGTTCTTTTTTATCACGACCAATTGGAGCATCAATTGTTCCTTTATCATGTGGAATTACACCATGTACAATCGCTTTGTAGCGTCTTGTTACCGTTTTTGCTACAAGTTGATTTACAAGTGATTCGTGCGCCACATCATTTTTAGCAACCATTAATAATCCAGATGTATCCTTATCAATACGGTGTACTATACCAGGACGCATTACACCGTTAATACCTGATAGGTCTGTACAATGATGCATAAGTCCGTTTACAAGCGTACCTTTCGTATGCCCTGGTGCTGGATGTACTACCATGCCACGCGGCTTATTTACAACTAGTACATCGGCATCTTCATAATAAACTTCTAAATTCATATCTTCCGGTTGAATATCTAACTCTTCTGGCTCGGGAATTGTTACTGTAATTTCATCATTTCCTTTTACTTTATAATTCCCTTTAACTGATTTCCCATTTACTGTCACAACAGCATCTTTAATCCATTGCTGCACTTGTGAACGTGACCATTCACTGTTTATTTCTGCAACGAATTTATCAATTCGCTCGCTTTTTTGTTCTTCTGCAACTGTTACTTGTACTACTTCACTCATTCAATTACTCCTTCGTTTTCTTTCCTTCTAATACTGTTTGAATAATAATTAATACAACTCCAATACATAATGCTGAGTCAGCTATATTGAATACTGGATAGTTGTACGAGAAAATATACACGTGAATGAAATCCACTACTTCTTGTCTAAATACACGATCAATAAAATTGCCAATTGCTCCGCCTAAAATTAGACCTAATGAAATACCTAGAAGCTTGTCCGTTTTCGCATATTTTTTCATATAAAATACGATAAATACTACGAAAATGACTGTAATAATGTAGAAAAACCACATTTTATTTTCTAAAATACCCCAGGCAGCTCCTCTATTTCGATGTGATGTTATGTATAATACATTATCGATAATCGGAATGCTCGTACCCAATTCCATGTTCTTTACAATTAGCCACTTCGATATTTGATCGATGGCAATGACAAATAACGCTATTACATAATATATCATTTTCATTTCCCCCACAAAGACAGTGTACCTCAAAATTTTAGCATAGCTGCTATCTTTTCACAATGAACCTTTACGGAAGAATAAAATAAATTGAAAAAAGGTAACATAATATCGTTGTGCGCACTCATACATTTACCTTTTCATAGAAAAATTCATGAATAGTACGAGCAGTCGGCATTGTTTTCATTTGTTTTGTAGGAATCGCTCTCCCAGTTTCTTCACAAATACCGTACATGTCTATTTCCATTTTAAACAATGCACGTTCTACATCTTTTAAATCCTCTTTTATATCATGTAATAGCAATTTTTTCTTTGTCTCTTCCTTTATTTCGTATCCAAGTTCTTGCCCAAATTCCATATAGTATGTGTGCATTACTTCTTTCGCCAGTCTATCTTGCAACTCTTTTCTCATCAATTGCAATTCTTCTTTTATTTCCATATAAATTTCATTCACGTGTACATTCCTCCCAGCTGCAATGTACAATTAGTGTGTCCGAAATTTCCACGCTTACCTCACACACATTTTTCCTTCATAGGAAAGAGAGTGAAAGTTATTTCGATATATCATCAACAAAAAACTGACTGCTATTATGAGCAGTCAGTTTTTCTATTATTTTACATAATTTTCTTTAACAACCGTTGCACAACGCTCACATAATGTTTCATGTTCCGCATCTTTACCAATTGTTTCTGAAACAACCCAACAACGTTCACATGTGTCACCCGTTGCCTGAGCTACAACAACCGCTGTATGCTCATACTTAGGCGCATCTGCTGGCGCTTCTTCTATCATACCACCAAGTTTATACTCAGAAACGATAAATAGTTGCTTTAAGTCTTCACTAATAGACTCTAACATAGCTTTCATTTCTGCAGTCGGATATAGTGTAATACTTGCATTTAATGACTTACCAATTACTTTTTCATTACGAGCGACTTCTAACGCTTTTAATACGTCATCACGTAACGTCATAAATGCATCCCATTTTGTTTTTAACGCTTCAGCACCATCTACTTCTACAACTTCTGGCATATTAGTTAACTGTACGCTCTCTTCTTCTGCACCAGGAACATAAGGCCATACTTCATCAGCTGTATGAGGTAAGATTGGTGTTACAAGTTTTGTTAATGCAACAAGAACATCATATAATACTGTTTGAATTGCGCGGCGATCTTGGTGATTTGCACCTTCAATATATAAAATGTCTTTCGCAAAGTCTAAATAGAATGAACTTAAATCAATTGTACAGAAGTTATGGATTGCATGATATACTGCTGCAAAGTCATATGCTTCATATGCTTCTTTCACTTTTGTAATTAAGTCATTTAATTTTACTAACATGTAACGGTCCACTTCACGAAGCTCAGCTGCCGCCACTTTATTTTCACCTGGATTAAAGTCATCTAAGTTTCCTAATAAGAAACGGAATGTATTACGGATTTTACGATATACTTCTGCTACTTGTTTTAAAATATCATCTGAAATACGTACATCAGATTGATAGTCAACAGAAGAAACCCATAAGCGTAAAATATCTCCGCCTAATTGATCCATAATTTTCTTCGGTACGACGATGTTTCCAATCGACTTACTCATTTTACGTCCGTCACCATCTAGTACGAAACCGTGGCTTAGAACACCTTTATACGGTGCTTTACCTGTTACAGCAACTGCTGTTGATAATGAAGAGTTAAACCAACCACGATATTGGTCAGATCCTTCTAAATATAAATCTGCTGGACGTTGTAAATCATCACGCTCTTCTAATACCGCTTGGTGAGAAGAACCTGAATCAAACCATACATCCATAATGTCTGTTTCTTTACGGAATTCACCATTTGGGCTACCTGGATGTGTAAATCCTTCTGGTAATAGATCTTTCGCTTCACGCTCGAACCATACGTTAGAACCGTGTTCACCGAATAAATCTGCTACATTGCTAATTGTTTCATCTGTAATAATTGGGTCTCCATTTTCCGCATAAAATACTGGAATTGGTACACCCCATGCACGTTGACGAGAAATACACCAATCACCACGGTCACGAACCATATTATGAAGACGAGTCTCACCCCATGCTGGCACCCATTTCGTTTCTTCAACAGCTTGTAATAATTCTTTACGGAACGCTTCAATAGATGCAAACCACTGTGCTGTTGCACGGAAAATAATTGGTTTTTTCGTTCTCCAATCATGTGGGTATGAATGCGTAATAAATGTTAATTTTAGTAACGCGCCTACCTCTTCTAACTTTTCCGTAATTGGTTTATTAGCTTTATCATAGAATAGACCTTCAAATCCAGGTGCTTCATTTGTTAACACACCTTTGTCATCAACTGGACAAAGAACTTCTAAACCATATTTCTTACCAACAAGGAAATCGTCTTCCCCGTGTCCTGGTGCTGTATGAACACAACCTGTACCAGCATCTGTTGTAACGTGGTCACCTAGCATAACTAAAGAATCACGATCGTAGAATGGGTGTTTTGCAACTGTATACTCAAGTTCGCTACCTTTTACCGTTTTCACAACTTCAGCATTTTCCCACTCTAACGTTTTTTCAACTGTCTCAAATAGTTCAGAAGCAATAATATATTTCTCATCATTTACGTTCACAATAGCATATTCAAGTTCTGGATGAACAGAAATACCTAAGTTTGCAGGTAACGTCCAAGGTGTTGTTGTCCAAATAATGAACTTCTCATCACCTTCTAATACGTTCTTTCCGTCTTTTACAGGGAATGCTACGTAAATAGATGCTGATTTTTTATCTTGGTATTCAATTTCAGCTTCTGCTAAAGCAGATTCACTTGTTGGAGACCAATAAACAGGTTTCTGACCTTTATAGATATAACCTTTTTTCGCCATGTCACCAAACACTTTAATTTGCTGTGCTTCATAAGCAGGCTCTAAAGTAATGTATGGATTATCCCAATCTGCACGTACACCTAAACGCTTAAATTGTTCACGTTGACGTTCTACTTGTTCATATGCATACTCTGCGCATAACTTACGGAACTCAGCAACTGTCATTTCTTTACGCTTTACACCTTTATTCGTTAAAGCTTGTTCAATCGGTAAACCGTGCGTATCCCAACCTGGCACATATGGTGCACAGTATCCTGTCATTGATTTAAAACGAACAATAAAGTCTTTTAACACTTTATTTAGTGCGTGTCCCATATGGATGTCACCATTTGCATATGGAGGTCCATCATGTAGTACAAATAAAGGACGACCTTTCGTATGTTCTTGTACCTTTTCATAAATATTCACTTCAGCCCATTTTTCTTGCATTGCAGGCTCGCGTTTCGGTAAATTCCCACGCATCGGGAATTCTGTTTTTGGCATTAGTAATGTATTTTTGTACTCCATGCTCAATTCCTCCTTAAATATATAAACGACAGACCTTAAAAAAGGGAATAAAAAAGAGACCTCTCATCCCCAAAAAGGGACGAGAAAGTCTCCCGCGGTACCACCCTAGTAGACCATATACAAATGCATAAGGTCCTCTTTATATTCTTAACGCGAATATACGCCTACGCTTACTAAATTTGTTCAGCGCGGAACTCCAGGGTGATATTCCCATTATCTCCTTATCCTGAGCTTACACTATCCTCAGTTCGCTATATAAGGTATGAAAAAGGTACTTATCCCTATCTTCGTTTTTCTTAATAAATATGCTGTTTAAAATTATATGTAATAATGAGAAAAACGTCAAGCTTACACTGTTTCTTCTTTTTTCAACAGTTCGTCCACTTCGTCTTCTAACTCAATTAATTTGTCCCAATCATCGTTGCTTAACATTTCAAGCTGTGTTTCTAACAACATACGGAAACGAGTGCGGAATACTTTCGCTTGTTTCTTTAACTCTTCAATATCAAATGCAACTTTTCTTGATTTTACTAATGCTTCGTTAATGATACGATCTGCATTTTTTTCTGCTTCACGTACAATTAATTTTGCTTCTTTTTGTGCATTACGCTTCACTTCTTCAGCAGCTTCTTGTGCGACAATGATAGATTTGTTCAGTGTATCTTCAATATTAGAAAAATGATCTAACTTTCCTTCTAATTGTGCAACCTTTTCTTCTAAAGCTTTTTTCTCACGAATGACTAATTCATAATCTTTGATGATTTGATCAAGAAACTCATTTACTTGATCTTCATCGTAGCCACGAAATCCGCGACCAAATTCTTTGTTATGAATATCTAATGGTGTTAACGGCACAACGCCACCTCCAAGTAATTATCTAAATTTCCTCTTTCAATTATATCTTTTCTTCGACAAAATAAGAGAATTTCCTTCTAAAAAACCAATCATTTTAGTATACCATACAAAACTCTCCATTTGTCGCGCTTCGTTTTACCTTCTACAGAAAATAATTTACTTCGTCCATACCCTCTAACCGAGAAAACATCCCCCGGAAAACATTCATACGAAGTTTGCTCTACTGTTTTCCAATTGACTTTTACTAGGCCACCTTTTATAAGAGGCTGTACTTTCTGCCTAGATATATGCAGCATTTCAGCTAATAAAACATCTAGACGAAGTGACGAAACTGTTCCAGATTTTTCTCCCCACTTTTCACCTACACGCAAAACTTTCTCTACTTGTATAGGAGAGAGTGTGACTTTCATTTTCCCTATTGATTGTAAGTTCATTTCAATATAGGATACAACCTCTTTCGCAACTGCAATTTGGGCACGATCTTCTTGAAGCAAAATATCACCACATTTTTCCCTTGTTAAACCAAGTGACATGAATGCACCTAATATTTGCCTATGTTCTAGCGTGAAAAACTTGGAAGGATAGTCAATTTCTAATACTTCTACTTGAAATTCCTCTTCATTTAATTCTAGATAATCTGGATAAATTAGTGCTCTTTTTCGTTCGGCTTCAGGCATCGCACCATCAAACCGTACAGCTACATCTCCTTGCCCTATTACCATAGAAACAATTTGTTGCTGTCTTGGATCAAGAAAATCTGTTAACTTGACTTGATGGTACTCAGCAGCCTGTTTCCACTCTATTACTTTATCCACAAAGACCTCTTCATCAGGTCTAAAATGCTCGTAGATGCTCATGTATGTAGCCTTTCGCTAAACAAAATAAAAAAACAAACTTGTCAATCCTCTACTAGCGAGATTCAATGTGAAAATCGCAACAAGTGGAGAAATATCAATCATACCAAGCGGTGGAATAAATTTCCTAAAAGGCTCTAAATAAGGTTCGCAAATGCGTGCAAGAAAATCACCAAATTTTGATTCTCTTGCACCTGGGAACCAAGACAAAAGAATATAAATGATAAGCGCATAGGAATAAATTTGAATAGCAGACTGCAATACTTGTACAACTGTTGTCATGGCGTATTACCACCTCTTTATATTTGTCTCTTCTTCTTCACCGAATAACTCTGAAATCGCACCAACGATATCAACATTTTCAGGTGTACACATAAATGTTTTCGGGCCTATTTTTTGAATATCCCCGCCTATAGCGTATACAGTACCACTTAAAAAGTCAACGATACGTACAGCTTGATCTGTAGACATTCTTTGCAAATTAATTACAACAGCTCGTCTACCTTTTAAGTGATCCGAAATGCCTTGCGCTTCCGAATATGTGCGTGGTTCTAGTAAAACAACTTTTGAAGATTGCTTCGCTGTTTCAATACTCACTACATTTTGCTTCGGTTGCACTTTCGCAAACGGAACATCTTGTTGTTCTGGGGGATCTTGTTGTTTTTTCATGTCTGTTTGCTCCTTTTCATAACTATATTGAGCTGCTTCTTTTTCTTCCGGTGTGTCAAAAAAGAAGTATTTTACTTTTGACCAACTCATAATAACTTTCTCCTTCCTCTTACGCTTTTCCTACTAAAACCGTTCCCAAACGAATATATGTAGCGCCTTCCTCAATTGCAATCGTGTAATCATTTGACATTCCCATTGATAATTCTTTACATGGTGCATGTAATAATTCTAGCTCCTGCACCTCTGTTTGTAGCATGCGTAATTCCTTAAAGCAGCGACGAATCTCTTCCTCTTCTCCTGTAAACGGAGCCATTGTCATTAATCCTACCACTTCAATCTTATCCAATTCTTGCAAACTTTGAATAAAAGAAATTGTTTCTTCTATCGCCAATCCTTGCTTTGATTCTTCAGATGATGTTTTCACTTGAATAAAGCATTTAACTTTCTTATCAGCACGTTTTTGAATTTCTTTTGCAAGCGAAAGACGATCTAATGAATGTAAATAATCAATCTCATTAATGATTTCTTTTACTTTTCTCGTTTGCAATGAGCCAATAAAATGCCAATTCACTTTTGAACCGAAATGCTCGTATTTTTGTAAGAAACCTTCATTTCTATTTTCACCTAAGTCAATAATTCCTGCTTCAATTACTTCGCTTGTTTTTTCAATTCCTACAGTTTTTGTAACTGCAACGAGCTTAATATCTTTCGTCGAACGTCCAGCTCGTGCACAAGATTCTTTAATTGCTTCGTTTACATCTGCTAAATTCCCTTGCACTGTCACTTGCTTCACTCCTCCTTAAAACCTATGAAACTCAACATTCTCCCCGTCTTACCTTGATCACGACGATGAGAGAAAAATAATTGTTCTTCACAGCTTGTACAAAGAGATGACATTACAATATGTTCTTCTTTTATACCTGCTTGTACACATAATATACGATTAACTTCTTTTAAATTAATTGCATACTGACCATCAGAAATTACTTTATAGGGAACAGATCCGTTTACTACTTGCTGTGCTGCTGTTAATACACGATCATCAACAACATAACAACATGATCCGATTGCAGGACCAATTGCGACATGAATTTCATCACTTGAAACACCTTCTGCATTCCACTTTTGAATCATTTCTTTCGCAATCTCTGTTACAGTCCCTTTCCACCCAGCATGCGCAAGTCCTATCATATCATGTGATGGTGCATAAAAATAGAGCGGAACACAATCAGCGTAACAAGATGTTAAGAGAACATCTTTGTTAGTCGTATAAATGCCATCCGTTTTTGGAATACCGTCTTCATATGAATAAACGCCTTTCCCTTTTTCTTGCAGTCCTACTTTCTCAACATGATGGTCATGAACTTGTTCAGAGCAAATCCATTTTTCTAATGGTTTTTGTAACTTATTCGCTAAAATGCGTCTGTTTTCATGAACATTCTCCACGATATCATTCACATGTAATCCTAAATTCATCGCATGAAAGGAGCCTGTACTTACTCCACCATCTTTTGTCGTAAATCCAACAGTAATGTTTCCAAGTTCTTTCCACGCTTGTAAATACAGTATACCGTCCACATATTTAAATGGTTCTCTCATAAAGCGGCTCCTTTTAATTAAAATAACAGAAAAAAGCATGGTACTTCCTGTCTATTTTACCATACTTTTATTTTTTCATAATGACAACTGAAAAAAAAGGGGAATTTGTAATATTCTTTATGAAATTGTCGGTGTTTGTATTGATTCTGTTACAGAATTAATATTATCTACTCTGACAAGTATGACATCTTCCCCAATTTTCATAATTTGCTCCCAAGGAATCACAAATTCTACTTCCTTTCCAAAGAGTCCTAGCATACGTGTCTGCTTGGAAATAATAACTGCCCTAATCTTCCCTGTGTCTATATCAAAATCAATATCTCCAATATTTCCAAGCCTTTTTCCATCTAAAATATTTACAACATCCTTCATTTGAAACTCCGAAATTCGTATCATATTCATCCTCTCCCTTATATCATGAATCATAAGTACGCTCTCAAATAAAGTGAAACCTTAATCAGTGGGATTTTTCCCATCCCTACTGATTATTAGCCCATGCTAATCGGACTTTTTCGGTTAGCTCCGCTTCCATCTAACTTCTTACTTCAGCCGAATTTTGAAGCGGGTAAACAGTATATAACCGCTACTAATAGAACATCTATTTTATTTTCATTATATGAACCTACCCACTCTACTATGAGAGCAAAATATTATATATAAAAAAGGCCTCACCATAACTGGTGAAGACCTTATCCTTGAATCGTCTTATTCATTTGCTTAATAGCAGACTTCTCCAAACGTGATACTTGTGCTTGAGAAATCCCGATTTCTTCGGCAACTTCCATCTGTGTCTTTCCTTGGAAGAACCGTTTTCGAATAATCATTTTCTCACGATCATTCAAACGCTTCATCCCTTCTTTCAACGCTAGTTCTTCAACCCACTGCTCGTCCTTTTGTTTTTCATCACTTAACTGATCCATAACAAAGATAGGATCTCCTCCATCATTATAAATCGGTTCAAATAATGAAACTGGATCTTGAATAGCATCTAACGCAAAGACAATTTCTTCATGTGTCACTTCAAGAACTTTGGCAATATCCATTGCTGTTGGTTCTTTGGAATTTTCAGCAATCAATTTTTCTCTTACTTGCAACGCTTTATACGCAATATCTCGTAATGAGCGAGATACGCGAATTGGATTGTTATCACGCAAATATCTGCGTATTTCCCCAATAATCATCGGCACAGCATACGTTGAAAATTTTACATTTTGGCCTAAATCAAAGTTATCAATGGATTTCATAAGTCCAATGCAACCAACTTGAAATAAATCATCAACATATTCTCCTCTGTTATTAAATCTTTGGATGACGCTCAGTACAAGACGTAAGTTTCCATTCACTAATTTCTCTCTGGCGCTTATCTCTCCACTTTGCATTTCACGAAATAATTTACGCATCTCTTCATTTTTTAGTACTGGAAGTTTAGCTGTATCAACACCGCAAATTTCTACTTTGTTTCTCGTCAAAGTGTTCCCTCCTATCGGGAGTTGCTGTACAGTGTAAAGTATTTCCTTTGAAGGGGATTTTATGCATACGGTTTTCCCATCGTTTTTCACAAACATCATATTTCCTAATGCACAAAAAGAGAATAAGACCAGTCTAGATACCGACTGGTCTTATTCTTCACACCATTTTATTAAATTCTTTTCGTAATCTTTTTATAATTCTTTTTTCCAAACGAGAAATATACGACTGTGAAATTCCAAGCATATCAGCCACATCTTTTTGTGTCTTCTCTTCGCCACCAGCGAGTCCAAACCGAAGCTCCATAATTTGTTTTTCACGATCATTTAATTGATGCAATGCTTTCATTAAAAGATGACGATCTACAGTAGCTTCTAAATCTTTTGTAATAATGTCATCATCTGTACCTAACACATCTGATAATAACAGTTCATTTCCGTCCCAATCAATGTTAAGCGGTTCATCAAAAGAAACTTCCGAACGATTTTTATTATTTCGACGCAAATGCATTAAAATTTCATTTTCTATACAACGAGATGCATATGTTGCTAATTTAATTTTCTTTTCTGGATTAAATGTATTCACTGCCTTAATAAGACCAATTGTTCCTATACTAATCAAATCCTCAATATTTATCCCTGTATTTTCAAATTTTCTTGCTATATATACAACAAGCCGTAGATTACGTTCAATAAGCATCGACCTGGCAGCTTGATCTCCATTTGGTAATTTATTCAAAAGAACTGCCTCTTCGTCTTTCGTTAACGGCGGTGGCAACGCTTCACTTCCGCCAATATAATAAATTTCATCGGTCTTAATTCCTAATTTCAGCAATACTTTATACCAAAGGTATACCAAATAAAATTTAAATTTCACCATATTATCCCGCCTCTCATAATTAAGCAATTACCATCTTTTGCGAAATCAACATTTTCGGATGTACAATGCATTGATACTCTCCATTGGTAGATAATTGTTGTGTATTTAATCCAATCAGTACTTTGTTTACAACAACCAAACCTTCATGATAAACTTGCACACAATCTGGCTTAATTGCCCATAAAAATTGATTCTCTACTCCTACTGCTCGGAAAGGAATTAAACGTAGTTTCGTCGCCCACCCAGAATCATTTTCTGGTATTTGAGGAATTTCTGTTTTGGAATAAATTTGTTCTGTTAACCAAGCTGGCAAACAATGTTCTAATGATGAAATATGCATAATCATAACGGGTGTTTTTGTTAACGGGTCATAAAGTTGGTTCCCACTATCAATTAGACCTGCTAGTTCTAGTTCCTCTCCAGCTAATTGAATTTTCACTTTCACGATTTGATCATAGTGTATCTTTGTGACCTCTACGCTTTCTATACGCTTTTTAGAAAAATAATAAATTACTGGAAAACCAAAAATAACAAACAACCAACTAATTGGATCACCGTAAGAAACTGATTTAGATTGAACTAACCCATTTACCATTTCGTTCGTTTGCAAAAAGTAATGCGTTCCAATTAATCCTCCACCAACCATAAAGGTTACAAAATAGAAAGTAAAAACAGTTTGTGCATAATTTCTAAATGTTGAAAACCCAAATGCTGTATACACAATAAGTAACGAGTACAATAGTTTCATAATTGGATGTGTCATCATAGAAGCAAAAGGCGTAAAGGCGAAAATAACAATAGTTGAACCTATAAATGCCCCTAACACAAGCCTCCATCTTTTGATTCTCTTTTTTAACACGGTGGCTGTTAATAAAAGTAAAAGAAAATCAATGCAGGCGTTTAACAACCAAACAATGTCGGCGTAAACAACCAAACAATTCACCTCTTTTTTTAAGTTGAGACTAGTATAATGCATATCCAATAGGAAAGTGTGTCAATTGGTGGAGGGGTTTTTTTTGTTATTTTGTGATTTCTAGACATAATCTGTCGGTAAAAAATAAAAGTGTATTTTTCATAGAATAATATAAATTTCTTACCTGTATACATAATAATTGAATTATATATATACAAAGTTTATCTTGCTATTTGCGTGCAGTAACACCCCTGCCTCAAAATTCAGCTACAAAAAAGTACAGAAGTTAAGCGGGAGTCGAGCTAACAATCATTTTGGATGAACAATCCCTACTAATTAAAGTTTCACTTTATTTATCACAGCTTATAGCTTAAAAATAGGACTGGGCTCTCCATATGCAAAATAATAAAAAAAGATCTGCTTAGCAGATCTTTTCCATTTAGACAACAAAAAAAGGAGCATGAAAGCTCCTTTTCTTTTATCGTCTACGACGGTTACGTAAGAATGCTGGAATATCGATGTCATCTGAATCTGTATGACGATCATGCACAACCGGCTCTTCACGTTTCATTTCACGCTTAACTTCACGTTGTTTTGAAGGCTGAGCTACTGGTTGTTGTTGCTGTTGCGTGTGATTCGCAGTCGGACGGATAATTGGTTTTGGTGGCTGCGTCGAAGCACTATCATCAAAACCAGTTGCAATTACAGTGACAACGATATCATCTTTTAATCCTTCATTAATAACAGAACCGAAGATCATATTTACTTCTGGATCCGAAGCTGAAGCTACAATGTCTGCTGCTTCTTGTACTTCATATAAACTTAAGTTTGCGCCGCCCGTAATGTTCATAATAACACCTTGAGCTCCATCAATAGATGTTTCTAGTAATGGACTAGAAATCGCTTTTTTCGCAGCTTCAGCTGCACGATTTTCACCATTACCAGAACCGATACCCATTAAAGCAGAACCTCTATTAGACATAATTGTTTTTACGTCTGCAAAGTCTAAGTTGATTAGACCTGGTGTAGCAATTAAATCAGAAATACCTTGAACACCTTGACGTAATACGTTATCTGCTTCACGGAACGCTTCTAACATTGGCGTATTTTTATCAACAATCTCTAATAAGCGATCATTTGGAATTACAATAAGTGTATCTACATTTTCTTTAAATGACGCAATACCGGATGCAGCTTGAGTTGCACGTTTACGTCCTTCAAATGTAAATGGGCGTGTTACAACACCAACTGTTAACGCACCTAGTTCTTTTGCAACTTGAGCAACAACTGGAGCTGCACCAGTTCCAGTTCCGCCGCCCATACCAGCAGTTACGAAGACCATATCCGCGCCACGAAGCGCTTCTTGAATCTGTTCTTTACTTTCTTCTGCAGCTTTTTTCCCTACTTCAGGGTTTGCGCCTGCACCAAGTCCACGCGTTAATTTTCCACCAATTTGCATTTTCGTTTCAGCTTTTGATAGATTTAATGCTTGTGCATCAGTATTCACAGCGATAAAGTCTACACCTTGTACACCGTGTTCAATCATACGGTTTACAGCATTGTTTCCGCCACCGCCGACACCGATAACTTTTATATTCGCTAATTGATCTTGAGTAGTATCAAACTCTAACATGTCGAAATCCCCCTAGAACCTCATTTTTCGTGTCCAATTTTAATCCCATAAATAACGGAATACACGTTTTACTTTTGACATCATGCGGTCATCATTTTGATTAGTATTGTTTTGATTACGATTTTTCTGTTTCGCAGGTTGCTGTTGTACCGGCATTGGTGCTGGTACTGGTTCAAAATGTTCTTGCTTTTCCTGCACATTTTTCCCACGTAATTTAGCTTTTTGATAAGAATGTTTAATTAATCCAACTCCACTTGTATATTGGGGCTCACGAACACCAATATAATCAGGCGTTGCTATACGAACATTTTCATGTAAAATATCGTATGCAAGATCAAGAACACCTGGCATAGAAGCTATCCCACCAGTTAGTACATATCCAGAAGCTACTTGCTTTACTCCTAACTTACGCACTTCATCTTGAACAAACATTAAAATTTCCTCTACACGAGCCTCTATTATATCCGATAATTCCAACTGAGAATATTGTTCTGTTTGATCGCTTCCCATAATAGGAACCGTAAACATCTCTTCTTCAGATGCTGTATCATAAAAAGCATGTCCATATTTCAGCTTAATTTGATCTGCATTTTCTGTTGAAGTTTTCAGCCCAATCGCTATATCCTTCGTTATATGATCTCCACCTAATGGCAATACGCTCGTTGCTTGCAACTCTCCATCTTTAAAAATAGATAAGGTTGTAGATCCTCCACCCATATCAACAAGGGCTACCCCTCTATGTCTTTCATCCGAAGATAACGCAACTGTCGCTGCCGCTAAAGGTTGCAGACAAATATCAACAATTTCAAGACCTGATTTTTCTACACAACGAAGTAGGTTATGTAGTAAAGTTCTCGAGCCTGTAATAAGTGTACCTTCCATTTCTAATCTTACACCGATCATCCCGCGTGGATCGTTAATCTCGTCAAGACCGTCTACAATGAACTGTCGAGGTACCACATCAATAAATTCACGTTCAGGAGCAATTGACACAACTTGCGCTGCATCTAGAACGCGTAAGACATCTTCATTCCCGATTTCACGATCTTCATTTGAAACAGCGACTACTCCGTGACACGGGAGCAACTGTACCTGGTTTGCATTGACACCTACTACAACTTGCTCAATGTGGATACCCACCATGCGCTCAGCCTGTTCAATTGCTTTTTTAATTGATCGAACAGTTTCATCTATATCAACTATCGATCCCTTCTTCAAACCATTTGATTTTACGTTTCCAACACCAATAATGTTTAAGCTATCATTAACCATTTCACCAATGATGACTTTAACATTGGATGTACCGATGTCAAGACTAACATATATTTCATTGCTGTTCATTCTTTGGCACCTCCTTCTTTATTTATACCATACAACTCAATATATGGAACAACAATCGCAACTTTACTATTTATAAGAAAAATATTCAACGTCTTTATACGTTTCCCTTTTTTAACCCTATATTTTTCTTATTTTTATTTAACATTCATTTAAGCATATCTCAGTAACCTGTGAATAACTGCTTTATCTTGAAATAATTATATTTCAAGTGTAAAGATTACCGCCAAGTATAAGTCTACACTAAGATGTACTTGTAGAAAAGTGAAACTTGTACCAATCCTAGTATGAATCTAAGAAAATTTACATTTTCTTCATCAAATTAAGCATTCTTGCAAATTACCATCCATATAAAAGAACGTTTGTTTCATTTCATACGTAATAACGTAGTAAAAACTATCATTCTATTCTTTCTTTTCTTCAGCACCTAGTTCCTTCGTATATGCACCCACTTCTAAGTCAATTAAAACCTTCTTACCAGGTTCAATTGTTTTTAAAATAAGGGGATAAGCTTCCATTCGCTTTGCGAAATTTTGAATAGTGGTGCTCACTTCATATCCTTCATTCATATATAAAGTAAGATGATCTTCATTTGCGTTCGTTGGTGTATAACGAATTTCAGAAATAGACCTTAAAATAGTCGGCGTTAATTTTTCTAGTTCTGCAATTAATTCCTTCATTTTTTCCTCTTTAAACGGTTCAAAAATTGGTGCTGCAACTGGAAGTTTTCCGTTCGGAAGTACATCGAGTGTTTTCCCATTTTCTAATAACGGTTGTAATTTCCCATCTTTGTTTATATACCCAATTGTTAAATATTCTTCGATATGAACATCAATTTTGTTTGGGAAACGTTTTTTTACATTTACCGCTTTAATTTCTTTTCGTTTCGTTAAGTTTTCTTCTGCTTTATGTGCTGTTACTCGGAAATAACTCGTATCATATGTCACACCTGATTCCTTCATAACTTGTTCATCTGTCATATAATGATTTCCAAACACACTTATCTTTTTTATATTACTAAGCGGAGACCGAAAATAAATTAAAAAGAGTACTAATAAAAATAAAATCGATATGTATAAAATTAACCGATGATTAACAGGTTTCTTATTCTTTTTCTTTTGATTCTTTAATTTTGGTACACGATCTTGTAGTTTAATCACTTTACTATTTTTCATGTACGATCCCCCTATGTAACATAAAGAACGGCATGTTCCGCATGCCGTTCTTATCTTCTTATTATAACATAAATGATAATGAGCGGAACGAACAACCGTTATCTTCCAATTATTTCTACTTCTGTATGCATATCGACACCAAATTTATCCTTAATTGTACGCTTTATCAATGCGATCAAGTCTAATACATCTTGTGCTGAAGCCACACCAGTATTAACAATAAAATTTCCATGCATTTCAGAAATTTGAGCTCCACCTATCTTATAGCCACGAAGCCCTGCTTTTTCTATTAAATCTCCTGCAAAATATGGGACTGGATTTCGAAATATACTTCCTGCACAAGGGTGATTCCAAGGTTGCGTTTCACGGCGATACTCTTTATTCTTTTGCATGCTTCTTCCAATTTCCTCGCGTTCGCCTACCTCCAATTGGAATTCAGCTTCTAAAACAATACCAGGGCGTTTCATTTGCAATACAGATGTGCGATAAGAAAATCCCATTTCGGTATTCGTCAACCAATTAATTGTTCCATTTTCAAACAAAATACGAGCTTTCGTTAATACACTCGATATTTCGGACTTATGAGCACCTGCATTCATATACACTGCACCGCCAACACTTCCTGGAATACCACTTGCAAATTCCAAGCCAGCTAATCCCTGTCGACTAAGTAAAGTTGACAATTTAATAAGGGGGTATCCAGCACCAACTCTTACTCTATGTTTTTCGACTTCTAAGTGATCTAATCCTTCTCCTAAACGAATAACCACACCTTCTATACCTTGATCAGATACGAGAAGATTTGAACCACGACCAATTGCAGTCCACCCTGTCTTGTACTTCTTTACTAACTCTAACGTCTTCTCAATACCAGCAACGTGCTTTGGCACAATTAAAATATCAGCTGGTCCGCCTATTTTCATAGTCGTGTAACGCGCTAACGGTTCATTAACTAACACGCGACCAACATTTGCTTCTAAAAGCTCTTTTACTAATTGTTCCATAGACAATCTCCCCCATATTAAGTCTCCTTATGACAGTAATATGCAGGGCGTTCACCTAATGTTATTTTTTAATAAGCTTGTTCATTACTTCATATAGCTTATTTGCTGCATCTGGAATACCAAGTTGCTTAGTAGCCAGTTTCATATTTTGTAATGTTTGTGTATCCAATAAAATCTCATCAATGTCACGAATAAGCGTTTCAGATGTTAAATCTTTTTCAAGTAGCATTTTAGCTGCTCCTTTATCAACAACTGATCGTGCATTTTTTTCTTGATGGTTATTTGTTACATACGGACTTGGAATTAATACACTTGGCTTTCCTAACGCTGTTAATTCTGCAAGCGTTGTAGCCCCTGCTCTTGAAACAACAAGATCTACACCAGTCAGTACCTCTGGCATATTATGAATAAAAGGTTTAATAATAACATTATTCGGATTCCCTTTTTGTTTCACGGCTTCCATAACTTTATCATAATGTACTTCGCCTGTTACATATAATACTTCGTAACTTTTATTCCCAAATTGTTCAATCGCTTCTACAAAAGCATCGTTAATCGGTCTAGCACCGCGACTCCCACCAAAAATAAGCACGGATTTTTTAGAAAGGGATAGTCCTACCGAACGTTTTCCTTTCATTCCATTTTGGTCCATTACTTCTGATGCACGTGGATTACCTGTCATAACCACTTTTGACTGTGGGAAATGTTCTGCAGCTGCTTCAAAGCAAACTGCAACTTTATCGACATAACGACTTAAAAATTTATTCGTTACACCAGGTACACTATTTTGTTCATGTACAATAGTCGGAATACCTAATTTAGCCGCAGCATATACAACTGGCCCACATACGTATCCGCCCGTACCAATCACAATATCAGGGTTAAAACGACGAATATATCGTTTACTATCTTGAACACCTTTTAGGAAACGCATCACTGTTTTTACATTATCAAGAGATATTTTTCGTTTAAATCCACTTATAACAATAGATTGGAACGGAATACCCGCTTTCGGTACGATGGTACTCTCTAATCCATTCTCTGTACCAATGTATAAAAATCTTGCTTCCGGATTTAGTTTTTTTATTTCTCTAATTAAAGCAAGAGCTGGATAAATATGTCCTCCAGTACCCCCACCACTTACTAATACTCGCACTACTGATTCCTCCACTTCCCTGTTCTTATTCAATCGTATTTATTTCTATATACATATTGTATTTTCACACACACACGAAAAACCCTGTCTTTTAAACAGGGTTTAATAGCGAGAATGGCGACTTATATTCAATAATACACCTACTGCCATTAACATTAAGGTCAAACTTGATCCACCATAACTTAAAAACGGCAAAGTAATACCCGTAACAGGCATCAGTCCTGTTACAACACCAACATTAATCATTACTTGAATCGCAATCATCGCCACAATACCTACTGCTAAAAACGTACCATATAAATCTGGCGCTCCTAATGCTATACGAATCCCGCGCCATAATAATAGACTAAATAATAATAACACAAATGAACCACCAATAAAACCTAATTCCTCGGATAAGATTGCAAATATAAAGTCTGTTTGTGGTTCAGGTAAATAAAGAAATTTTTGTCTACTTTGTCCAAGTCCAAGCCCAAATAAACCACCAGGTCCAATTGCGAGTAACGATTGGATAATTTGAAATCCACTTCCGAGCGGATCCGACCACGGATCTAAATATGATGTAATGCGTTTCATTCGATATGGTGCTGATGCAATTAACCCTACAAATCCCGCTGCACCAAGCAAACCAAACATTGCAAAGTGAAAAACCCTTGCTCCCGAAATGAATATCATAATAATACATGTCCCAACCATTACCGTTCCCGTACCAAGATCTGGTTGTAACATAATCATCCCAAAAGCAAGAAATACAAAACTAAGAGCCGGTAGCAAACCTCGTTTAAACGATGTAATTAATTTTTGTCGTTCCGCTAAAAATTTTGCTAAGAAAATAATCATCGCGAATTTCATAAACTCTGACGGTTGGATAGAAAATGCTCCGATTCCAATCCAACTTCGTGCTCCCCCACGAACGAGACCTACTCCAGGAATAAGAACGAGAATAAGAAGAACGAAACAAACTAGTAAAATTACTTTTGAATACGTACGCCACACCCAATAATCAATTTTCATGAGAGAAAACATAGCTACTACCCCAAGACTTGCAAATAACAATTGTCTTTTTGCAAAAAAGAATGAATCCCCCATTTTATAAGAGGCCCAAACCGCACTCGCACTATAAACCATAATCATTCCGATTGTTAACAACGCAAGTGTAACGATGATGAGAATAAAATCAGGCGTTTTCTTCATTACCCATGTACACCACCTCTTTGGGCAGAACCTTTGCCCTATGTAACAAAACATCAGTAGGTGTTAGCCTACTGATGTTTTGATTTACTTTATATAAGTTTATGCACAGCTTGTATAAAAATGTCTCCTCTTTCTTCAAATGTTTTAAATTGATCCCAGCTTGCACATGCTGGTGAAAGAAGAATAACATCACCATCGGTAGAATGAGCATAAGCCTTCACTACTGCATCATCTAAAGTATCGACACTTTCAATTACATCTAATCCTGCTTTTTCTGCCGCTCTTACTAATTTTGGTGCAGTTTGTCCAAATGTTACAATCGCTTTGACATGTTTAAAGTATGGAATTAAATCATCAAATTCATTACCACGATCAAGTCCACCAGCCAATAATACAATCGGTTGTGTAAATGCAGATAATGCTTTTTCTGTCGCTAGCATATTCGTCGCTTTTGAATCATTATAAAATTTACGATTATTAATCGTTGTTACATATTCTAAGCGATGTTTTACACCTGTAAAACTTTTTAACACAGCAGTAATTGCTTCATTAGAAACACCTAGTAATTTAGCAATACTCATTGCTGCTAAAATATTTTCTAAATTGTGCTTACCAGGTAAAACAATATCGCTTACTTTAACTACTTTTTCGCCTTTAAAATAAAGAGCGTTATCTTTTATATATGCACCATCTTCGATTTCTTTCGTAGTCGAGAATAGTACTTTTTGCCCTTTACTATAAGCAGATAAAGCCATCACATCTGCATCATCTGCATTTATTACACTATAATCGTTTTCTTTTTGGTTTTTGAAAATATTCGCTTTCGCCAAACCATACTCTTTCTTCGTCCCGTGATAATCTAAATGCGCTTCAAATAAATTTAAAAAGGCTGCAATTTTAGGCTGGAAGGATTCTACTCCCATCAATTGAAACGATGAAAGTTCCGTAACGACAACTTCATTTTCTTTCGCCAATTGTGCAACTTCACAAGCTACAGTACCTATATTCCCCGCAATAACTGGGTACTTTTGTCCTTCTTTTAACATTTCAAACGTTAACATTGTCGTTGTTGTTTTGCCGTTAGATCCCGTAATCCCAACAAACGGTGCTGCTGAAATGCGATA
Organism: Bacillus sp. JJ783; assembly: GCF_036963225.1. Lineage (NCBI taxonomy): Bacteria > Bacillati > Bacillota > Bacilli > Caryophanales > Bacillaceae > Bacillus > Bacillus sp. JJ783. The sequence continues at coordinate 127,413 of NZ_JBALMG010000037.1, forward strand.
TGCTAATTCAACCTCAGTTACAATTGGAATTTGCTTTTCCTTCGCCGCCACTAAGAGTGGATTAGAATATGGAATTCCTGGGTTTTTTACGACAAGTGAAATGTTTCTCTCCAGCAATTCTAACGGATGCCCACCACATATAACATCCATTCCTTCCGCTTGTAACTCAGCAGCAAGCACATTACCCACTAATGGTTTCCCATCATTTACAATGACGTTTGCCCCTAATTTTTTTAATAAAGTAGCTGCTGCATAACCACTTTTAGCAATACCTAATACAAGAACATTTTTATTTTGATATTCAGTTACAGTTTTCAATTACATCCACACCCCGATATAAATTCCTAGCACAGCTAATAAAAATCCTACAGACCAAAACGTTACAACAACGCGCCACTCTGACCAACCACATAATTCATAATGATGATGTAATGGACTCATTTTAAAGACACGCTTTCCTGTTGTTTTGAACGAAATAACTTGGATAATAACAGATAAAGTTTCCGCTACGAATACACCGCCAATAATAACGAGTAACAATTCTTGTTTTAACAAAATCGCTACAGCTGCGATAGCACCACCTAAAGCTAGAGAACCTGTATCCCCCATAAATACTTTCGCTGGATTCGCATTGAATACTAAAAAGCCAAGTACAGCTCCTACAACTGCCATACAGAAAATAGCTACCCCAAATTGTTCTTGAGCTACAGCAATAATACTAAATGCTCCGAATGCAATAGCAGCTGTTCCTGATAATAAACCATCTAAACCATCTGTTAAATTAACCGCATTTGATCCACCAATAAGCATAAATAATACAAGAACAAAATATGCCCAGCCTAATTCAAATTTAACATCAGTTCCCGGAATCATGATATAAGTGTGAAACGCTTGCCCTTTTCCAATTAAAAAGAACGCAATAGCAATTACAAGCTGACCAATCAATTTTTGTTTTGATGTTAAACCAAGATTTCTTTTCTTTACTACTTTTATGTAGTCATCTAAAAATCCGATTAATCCGTACCCAAATGTAACTAATAATAACAATGATACTTCTGCACCTAAATTGTTAAATTTAATCGCCATAATAAGCGTAGTCACCATCATAGATACATATATGACAATACCACCCATCGTTGGTGTCCCTGATTTCTTTTGGTGTGACTTCGGTCCTTCGTCACGAATACTCTGTCCGAACTTTAACTTTCTTAAAAATGGAATAAATAATGGCGAAAGGGCAACAGAAATTAAGAATGCTACCCCAGCCGTTACTAATAAACCTTGTTCAAGCACATGTAGTCCTCCTCTCATGCTGTTACACTTCGTTGTTTAAACGCTCTGTGATTGCTTCTTTAGCGACTTCACGATCGTCAAAATGATGAACTTCTTTACCAATAATTTGATACGTTTCATGCCCTTTACCAGCAATAATAATAATATCTTCAGCTTTCACTTTCGAGATAGCTGAACGTATCGCTTCTTTTCGATCGACAATTACTTCATAATTATTCCCATTTGCATCATTTACCATATCATCTAAAATAGCCTTCGGATCTTCACTTCTTGGATTATCTGATGTATAAATCGCATGAGTTGCATATTCGATTGCAACACTTGCCATTATTGGTCTTTTCGTTCTATCTCTATCACCACCGCAACCAACGATACAATATACATCACCTTTTGCAAACTGTTTTGCTGTTTTTAGTACGTTCTCTAAGCTATCAGGTGTATGTGCATAGTCAACAATAACTGTGTAATTTTGTCCACCATCAACAACTTCAAAACGTCCAGGAACGCCAGCAAGCTCTTTAATTACATCAATAATTGTTTGTAAGCTCACTCCTGAAACAAGACCTGCTGCTGTAGCAGCTAACACGTTGTATACATTAAACTTACCAATTAATTTCATCGTAACATTTACAGTTTCATACGGTGTTACAAGTGTAAATGTTGTACCGCCACTCGTCATCACGATATCTCGTGCCATAATGTCGCTTGCAACATCTATACCGTATGTTACAACAGTAGCTGCTGTACTTCTCATATACTCTTCTGCTACTGGATCATCGCTGTTTAATATAGCGTATTTTTCACGATTATGATGATAACTATTGCCAAGCTGTGCAAAAAGCAACCCTTTCGCATGTTTATATTCTTCCATCGTTTTATGATAGTCTAAATGATCTTGTGTTAAATTCGTAAATACTGCAACATCGTAATCGCACCCGTGTACACGGCCAAGATCTAAAGCATGAGACGAAACTTCCATTACTGTACTATCCACACCTTGTTCAACCATTTTTGAAAATGTCTGTTGAAGTGTTAGTGCATCTGGTGTTGTATTTTTCACCTCAAATGTTTCATCACCGATTTTCATATTAATCGTTCCAATTAGCCCTGTTTTATGACCATGTGCGCGCATAATTTCATCCATAATATGCGATGTTGTTGTCTTTCCATTTGTACCTGTAATACCGATTAAATGTAACTTGTGTGTTGGTTGGCCATAAAAATAATCAGCTAAAACCGCTAGCGAACGAAAAGTATTTTTCACAAGTACAACTGGAACGTCAACATCAATTGGTCTTTCCGCAACAATAGCAGCCGCTCCTTGTGCGGCTGCTTGCTTAGCAAAGTCATGGCTATCAACCGTATATCCTTTCATACATATAAATAAGCTTCCCTCTTTCACTTTACGTGAATCCGCTTCAATAGATGTTATTTCTGGATTTTCTGTTGGAACAACTGGAAAATCATGCAAACATGATACAAGTGTATGCAACTTCATTTCACTAAACCCTCTCTACATTGTTTATTTATCTCTTATTTTAGCAAGTAACACGTTACCTCCTAGTTATATAAAAATAGGAGGTAAGTGCTACTATAGTCTAATCAATAGATTTATTTATTAATGAGACACTTATCGTCTCAAATAAAGCAATTTTTCTATAAAGAACTCACTTCCACCAATTGTACCATAAAACACAATCAGTTACCTTTAATTCCCGAAGTAAATTCTAACTTTTGAACCCTCTTTTACTTTAGCTCCTGCTTCTGGTGATTGTTTAATTACTTTCCCACCATCACCACTTATATCAAGCTTCAAGTCTACAAGTTGCGTTTGTAAATCTTTCTTTTTCATACCAATTAAATTCGGAACTTCCACAGTTGGTGTATCGCCCCATTTATATTCTTTCTCAACTTGCTCTTTTCTCGGTTCCACTCCCATTACAGGAAGTGCGTCACGAAGAATATTCCCAACAATAGGTGCTGCTACCACTCCACCAAATTGAGTGACTCCTTTTGGGTTATCCACTGCTACATAAACAACAATTTGCGGATCGTCAGCTGGAGCAAAACCGATAAATGATACAATATAGTTATTATCTAAATATTTTCCATCTTTCACCTTTTGAGCAGTTCCAGTTTTTCCACCTACACGATATCCATCAATATAAGCCCCTTTACCAGAACCTTTCGCTACAACATTCTCTAATGCGTAACGAACTTTCTCTGAAGTTTCCTTGGAAATAACTTCCCTTTTCGCAACAGGTGTCTTTTTGCTAACAACTTGATTATTCTTCGGATCAATAAATTCCTTCGCTATATATGGCTGATACAAAGTTCCACCATTTACAGCGGCCGCTACAGCTGCTACTTGTTGAATCGGTGTAACAGAAACACCTTGCCCAAATGAAGTCGTCGCTTGCTCGACTGGACCAACTTTATCTAAATTAAATAAAATCCCGCTACCTTCACCTTGTAAGTCAATTCCAGTCTTCTGTCCAAAACCGAAATTGCGAATGTATTTAAACAATCGATCTTTACCAAGACGATCACCGAGTTCAATAAATCCTGGGTTACAAGAGTTTTGAACTACCTCTAAAAACGTTTGGCTACCATGGCCTCCAGCTTTCCAACACCGCAATCTAGCTCCACCAACTTCAGCTGCCCCATCATCATAAAATGTATCTTTCTCTAAGTCTACCAAATTTTCATTCAAGGCTGCAGCTAATGTAATAATCTTAAATGTTGACCCCGGCTCATACGTACTCCATACAGGTAAGTTTCTGTTATATACTTCCGGAGAAACACTTTGAAAATCTGCTGGATCAAAACTTGGTCGACTTGACATACCTAAAATTTCACCATTTTTCGGATTCATTGCAATTGCTATCATACCGTCAGGATTATACGTTGATTCCGCAATATTCATTTCTCTTTCCATAATCCTCGTAATGCGTGAATCAATTGTTAATCCTAAATTCAAACCGGCTTCTGGTTTTTTGAAATCATCTCCTACGTTAGGCATTCTCTGTCCTTTCGCGTCTGCAAAAAATCGCACATGACCTTTATCACCATTTAGCTCTTTATCATAATATTTCTCTAGTCCCATAAGCCCTTGATTATCACTGCCCGCAAATCCTAATACGTGTGATAAAAAATTACCGAATGGATAGTACCGGATAGAATCCTCTGCGATGTACACACCCTTTAAACTTAATCCGCGTACTTCTTTCGCTTTTTCATGCGATATTTTCCTTCCGCCTTTATCAAGCCTTACAATCGATTCTTTTTTTGTAATCCGCTTATAAACATCATCTTTTTCCACACCTAATACTGCAGCTAACTTCTCTGCAGTCTCTGCTGGTTTTTCAATTTGTCTCGGCACAACAAAGACGGTCGGTGCACTTTTATTCGTAGCAAGCTCCACACCATTTCGATCTAAAATTTTCCCTCGCTCTGGTTCAAAAGTAATATTACGACTCCATGAATCCTTCGCACGATCCGTTAACATATTTCCAAGAAAAAATTGCACATATCCAAGACGAATATCGATGATGGTGAAAATGAGTATACCCGATATAAGTATAAAAATAAGTCGTTTCCTAACCGTTACATTTGATACACGCATATTGGAACAAGCCTCCCTTACGCCTAGCTTGTTCCAATATATGCTTGTACTTATTTAATTAGAACTTCTTCCCTATTACCATTATGGCTTTTCTGCTTCTTGCTGCGGCTCAAGTGGTGGTACGAGTGTTACACCTAATTCTGTACCAGGTTGCAACAATGTTCCTTCCGCCACACTTTGTTCCGTTACATATCCTGTACCAGAAGGTTTTAAGTTAAGCTTTAATGTTTTTGCTAAATTCATAACATCACGCAGTGCCCATCCCTGTATATTTGGCATTGTAGGCTTATCTCCTACTAAGAAGACTCGATCACCTTTTAATGTTTGTTCAGTTGCTTTGGGAACTTGCTGCTGTACTTTCCCTTCACCTAATACGATTGGACGCAGTTTTGCTTTATCAATTGCTTTTTTCGCTTCATCCATCGTTTTTCCTGTTACATCCGGAACGACAGTTTGTTGCTCTTTCACATATTTTTTCGGGTCTTTTACTTCATTTGGCTTAATCTTTAAATACTCTAAACTATTTTTCGTTACATATTTAAAGATATCAGCTAAAGGTTTAGCCCCGTTTTCATCATCTTTTAATTTCGGCTGTTTAACGGCCACATACACAACAAGTTGTGGATCGTCCATCGGTGCCATACCTAAGAATGAGAATATATAATTCTCTCTTCCCGTCATATAGCCACCTTTCCCGTCAGGAATTTGTGCTGTACCTGTTTTACCCCCGACTGAGTACCCATCAATTTTATATGCATTCCCTGTTCCTTTCGGTGATGTAACAACACGTTCTAGTAATTGCCTTACTTGCGCTGCTGTCTCTTTGGAAACAGGTTTTCCTACTTCTTCTGGTTTATGCTCTAGCTGTACTTTACCTGTTATTGGATCCACAATTTTATCAATTGTATAAGGTTTCATCATTTTCCCATCATTTGCAATCGCTGTTGCAGCTTGTACAAGTTGAATTGGTGTAACTGTAGAACCTTGTCCAAATGCTGTTGTTACTTGTTGTATTTGTTGATCAAATAAAATTGTATTTGACCCTTCACCAGGTAAATCAATGTTTGTTTTTTCATCTAATCCAAAATTATGAATATATTTTCGGAAACGATCTGGACCAAGTTTTTGATCACCTAAAATTGCAAACGCTACGTTTGAAGAGCGCTCTACCCCTTCATCAAAAGTAATAGAACCCCATCCAGCGCCGCCGTTATGATCTTTTATTTTGCGATTACCAACTTGATATGTACCAGACTGATAAAAGTCTTGTCCATTGTATACACCTTCATTAATGGCCGCTGCTAATGTGAAAATCTTCATTGTTGATCCCGGTTCAAATGCATTTGCAATTGCGTCGTTGAAGAAATATTTAATTTGACGATCATTAGGGTCATAACTAGGTTTACTAGACATCGCTAATATTTTTCCCGTCTTTGGATCCGCTACAATTCCAATTAAATTTTCTGGCTCATAATTTTTACTCGCTTCTTTCATTGCGTCTTCTAAATAACTTTGAATACGTTGGTCAAGCGTTAAATACACATTATCTCCATTTTTAGGCGCCTTTACATTCACCTTTCCACCATCAAGAGATACACCTTTACGGTCCCCTGTATAAGCTACCTCACCATTAGAAGCACCTAAATACTTATCTAAACTCTTTTCTAAGCCAAATTGACCTACTGCGATTCCATTCTCATCAGGGCTGGCATGCCCTATGACGTAAGATGCGAAATCACCGTTTGGATACACTCTCGCATTTTCAGTAATGAAAGAGATTCCCGGCAACTTCAATGCTTCTATTTGTTCTTTCTTTTCTTTCGTCAAGTCCTTACCTAATGTTCCAAATTCTACTTGACTTCTGCCTTCTTTATTTAAAGTAGCTAAAATTTCATCTTCATCTTTTCCGAGTACTCCTGCAATTTTCTTTGCAGTATCCTCTTTATCCTTAACGGCATTGGCTCCTTTTAACTCGGCTACAAGTTTATAAGAATTTGCATCCTGCGCTAGGACATGACCATTTTGATCATAAATTGTTCCTCGATTCGCTTCGAGAACTCCCTTTTTACTATGTTTCTGCTCAGCAAGTTTCTTCAAATCATGATTGTCCACTGTTCCTGTTACTTGTATATAAAAAAATCGGGCTAATAACAGCAAAAAGAGCAGGAGGAAAAATATCATGAAATAACCTGCTCCCTTATTGGTATGAAATTTGGTCATATTTCTCTTCATCTTTTCTTCACACCTATTTGCCTTACTTTAGGCCTTTCACATTATTCGCATTGATTTCTAGCCCGTGTTTTTTTGCAACTTCAGCGATACGTTCATAACGACTTAACTTCTCTACTTCAGCCTGCAATTCTTGATTTTCCTTTTGTTTTTTCACAATTTCTTCTTCTATCGTCGCTGCTTCCACATTAACTTGATATAGACCCGCTTTATTCCCAATAAAAGCTACACAAGCATATAATAAAAATCCAATAAACGTTACGTACAATAGCTTTTCAATTCTTGTAATTTTCGTTTTTACTTTTGGCTTAACCATCTGCTGTGGCGGCGCTTGAATTTGTACCTCTTCTTGCGCCTGTTGTTTATACTTTACAGCTAAATTAGTCATACCTCTCTCTCCTTTTTATCGTTTTTCAGCGATTCTCAACTTCGCAGAACGCGCTCGATTATTTTCTTCTAATTCAATGTCAGAAGGTAAAATCGGTTTCCTTGTAATAAGCTTTAATTTCGGCTTAAATTCATCTGGAATAATCGGTAGTCCCTGTGGTAATTGCGGCGTTGTGCTATTTCGCTTAAACGTCGTTTTACAAATACGATCTTCTAAAGAATGGAATGTTATAACACTAACTCTTCCACCAGGCTTGACCATACCAATTGCAGATTCCAACGCTTCTTCAAATACTTTTAATTCATCATTTACAGCAATACGAATCGCTTGGAATACTCGCTTCGCAGGATGTCCACCTGTTCTACGTGCCGGGGCTGGAATACCTTCTTTAATTAATTCCACTAATTCTCCTGTCGTTTCAATAGCCTTATTCTCGCGGTACGCTTCAATTTTCCTTGTTATTTGCTTTGAAAATTTTTCTTCGCCGTATTGGAAGAAAATTCTTACGAGTTGTTCATATGACCAGCTGTTCACAACATCATATGCTGTTAATGGGGCATCTTGATCCATCCGCATATCTAACGGTGCATCATGATGATAACTAAAGCCACGCTCTGGTGTATCTAATTGTGGGGATGAAACACCTAAATCGAATAAAATCCCGTCTACTTCTGTGATACCTAATTCATGTAGTTTTTCAGATAAATAACGGAAGTTGCTCTTCACTGTTACAAATTGTTCACCATAAGAAGAAAATTTTTCCTTCGCATTTTGAATCGCTATTTCATCTTGATCAAATGCTATTAATTTTCCACCATCTGTTAGCTGAGATAATAAATAAGAACTATGTCCTCCTCCACCCAGTGTACAATCTACATATGTACCACTCGGTTTTATATCTAAGCCATCTACTGTTTCTTTCAAAAGTACTGTTACGTGTTTGAACATTGCTGCACCTACTCTTTTTCCAATTAATTATGTTAAATACATTTCTCACTCTACAAACACAATTTACTACTAGAGGATGAAATGCTACTAAAGAACGACTCATTTAACTTCCAACAAGGTAGTACGCTATACAAATCGCTATTTTATTTTATTATATACTAAATTTTATCATTTTTTGCGGGAATTTAAACAAAAACCTGTCGAAAAAGATAATAATCCGTTTACATTTTGTGCTATTTTGTCATATATATATACCTGATACATAGCGATTCATTACAATAACATAAGATGAATAATTCAGAAACATTTCACTTCACAGTTAATTCAACAGAATAAAAATAAAATCCTGCTCAAAAGAGCAAGATTCTATAGTTTTATTACATGATGTTTTCCGTCCCACGAAAAAGATTGTTCCATTACCCGGTCAACAAAATCAAGGCCAAACTGATTTAAATAATAACACACATTCCACACACGTTCTTGCGGTGCTCCTAATGGACGAAGCGCAAATTGTAAACGGCGGAATTTATTCAGTTGAACCTCATGTTTCTTCTCAACATTTCTTTTCAACATTCTTTCTAACAGTTCAATTTGCTCATTAATTTTCAGTTCATTTTTCCCAGCAAACTCATTTAACCCTGGATCTATTTTTTTCACGAATTGTTGTAATGATGTATGGATATCCATTATTTCTTTTTTCGCTTCTATAAATCGCTCGTCTATCGGTTCCTCTATTTGATTAGAAAGCCAATTGTCACGTAGATTATCTATATCATTTAGAAATGGATCAATTTCTCGCAAATCTAAATCATATAAATCTGTCGCTATATCTCGCTCCATATAAGTAATTGTAAGGCGCGGAACAACAGGTGGCATTTGGAAACCGGCCGTATGAAACACTTGTTGCAATTCACTCCAATAAGCTAACTCCCCTGGACCGCCAATAAACGCTAACGTAGGAAACACATATTCTTGCATAAGAGGGCGCGTTACAACATTATTACTAAAACGTTCTGGACTTCTTTCCATCTCTTCCATCAATTCTTCATACGAAAATGAATGCACTCCATCTTTTCCAATAAACTTCCCTTGATTCTCTTCAAGCAATACTCGCTCATTATCAATTTCCATAAATATATGCACCGCATTTGTCTTCGTTTCAATAATCGGTTTAAATCCTAATTCCTTAATTACTTCCTGTTGATTATGAAGTGCTACTTGAATTTCTTTATATTTACTTATAATTTGTTGTAAAAACGGCACTTCTAATTTTCTCAATGCAGGATGATGTGAATCTACAAGAATTAAACCAGAATTTGCGAACATTTTCGTAATAAGGCGCGCAAAGAAATCTACATATGTATGCGATTGACCTAAAGCATCATCAACAAATTGTAATACATCCTTTGTAAAATTCGTTTCCGGATATGTTTTAAAAATCTCTTCGACCCATTTTCTACAGTCTTCAATAGAAAGTTCAGACTCAGAAGCACTCGCCTTTTTTGGATAACGATCATGAAAAATGGTCTTTTTTATTTTTTTATTTTTCGTTACAAATGTATGATTAATTTCATCCATATCATGGTCTTCACCAGCAATCCAAAAGACAGGAACAACCCGAACCCCTAAGCTCTCTTCTTTTTCTTTTGCAAGCTGTAAAATTGAAATGATCTTATGCACTGTATAAAGCGGACCTGTTAATAACCCCGCTTGTTGTCCAGCTATAACTACATATGTATTTTCATCTTCAAGCGCTTTTATATTTTGAATTGTAAATTCTCCCGCTTGCAATTGTGTATTATATTCTAATAAATGCGTTACTAAATCTTGACGGAAGAACTCTCTCTCACGCAAATCATGTAAACGCTGTTTAAAAGCATCCTCTGTTAACAGATAATCAAAACATGACTGTATCTCTTTTTTAACGTTCATATAGTCCGCTACAACACCTTGTAGTGGAACAGAGATCTCTTTTATCTCCATATAATTCTTCCTTTCGTATCCTGTTCTCTCACCAACCCACATTGTAGTCAATGTTTCACGTAAAAGCAAAGAAAAACACTTATAATTCCATTCCTTTTATTGCATTGAACAAAAATCGAAGTGTCGGAACAGATTGTTGTTGTTCCTTAGCTTCTTCTAATACATATCCAACAATCGTATTAACTTCTGTTTGTCTATTCGCTCTTACGTCCGCTAACATAGATGAAGTATTATGAGATGTTTTTTCACATACTTGGCATACCATTTGCCATAGCATTTCCCTATCTTCTTCTTTAACAAGAAATGCAACTTCCTGAAATACTTGCTCCATCATTTGATAAAAAAACGGGTTTGAAATTAACTCCCCGTTCTCAACCCGCAATAATGCCGTCAATGGATTAATACATACATTGACTACTAATTTATTACGCATAATCCCCTTCCAATCATTTTCTATCTGAATCGGAAAATAATCAAAAGGAAAACAATTAAATACCTTTTTAAAACAACTAGATTGACCACGCACTACACCAAACTTTGTAACACCTATTCCAGTATGACGAACTGTATGTCCATCCTCTTTTTTTGCACCATGCTCCACAATCCCGACTGCTATACGTTCATTTCCTATTTTTTGCATAACGTGAAGATGCGACATTCCATTTTGCAAAAAGATTAATGACGATTCTCCCTGCACAAAAGGTAATATATCAGTTACATGATATTGCTTTACAGCAATAAATGTATAATCTAACTGTTTATCCAGCATACTTTCTATCGGTAAAATAGATGGAAATACTGTTTCACGTTCTCCATTCCTAATACAACTTACACCCGTTAAGTTTAATTCTTCTGCTTGCTTAGCGTTTCTTGTAAACAACGTAACATCTTGATTGCTTTTTTGTAAATAAAATGTATATAGGAGACCAATAGCTCCCGGTCCAACAATTCCAATTTTCATCTTCACACAAAGAACTCATATTAACAAGTGATATAAGTTCCCTTGCCCTTCCCCCTTTACATCTTATTAAATTACAATTACATAGTTGAGGATTCAATTATCTTTTAACAAATGCAACCTCTTCTTTCACTATGTATATACTACCTATATACATAGTTCTATTCTTAGTTTAGCAAATCCTCAAAAAAATAATGAAAGAAATATTCTATCTTCTTCATAAAAATTAAAAAATGAGTTATAATATTATTATAAATATTTTAACTTTTCTGCATTCAACAAGATAAGAAAAGGACGTGATGTAATGGGATTCCCAAAAGTTGAACGCTTGCTCATCAATTATAAAACATTAGATGAATTTAAAAAATTTAAAGGGTGCGGAGCTCAAGAACTATCCATGTTGGAAGAATTACAAGCAAACATTATTGAAAATGATAGTGAGTCTCCATTTTACGGTATTTATTATGGAGGATCGCTAATCGCACGTATGAGTCTATATATGAAAAGGAACGGTGGAGAACCATTTGAAATTACAGGTACTTACCTAGAACTTTATAAACTTGAAGTATTGCCGACTTTTCAAAAACAAGGATTCGGACAAATGCTTGTTAATTATGCGCAACAACTACAATTCCCAATTAAAACGATAGCACGTATCCAATCAGCTGGTTTTTGGGATAAATTAAGTTTCCAGCCAGTATCAGTAACTGATGGTGATTTTTATATTTGGCATCCAGAAACAAATTTGAATGCGATTACAAACGAAGAATCTGCATAAGAAACAAAAAAAACAGCTGTTACGCAGCTGTTTTTATTTCTTTAATTTTTCTAATTCTCCATTCGAGCGAGCGCCATTTCTTTCAGCTACCATTACACTTCTTTTTTGATCGATATAATCAAGTAATGTTCTATATTCTTCCTCATATACTGATAATCGCTCCAGAAGACGTTCTTTCTCTGTTTGTAACGATTCAATTTGTTGTTGCAACACCATTAAAGAGCTTTCATCTTTATAATTTCGCAAGAATTCAATAACATCATTCAACGTAATAGATTTTGGCTCTAATACCATTGTCTCTTTCACTTCATAATTTTCTACCTTACGAAGTTGCTTCGCTTCTTCAATACGTTCTTTATACTGCTTTCTAACGTAAGAATTCCACCTAAATCCACAAGCTGCAGGTGTACGAGACAAATGCCTCCCCACTTCTTTAAAAGCGGAAAGTTGCGTTCCACCTTCACGAATATGCCGGAGTACTACTTCTGCCAGAAGCAAATCTTCATCATCAGTCCAAGCATCTTGTCTTGTTGTCGCCATCTCTCTAGTCCTCCCTATGCATTTTTTATTAAGCATATGCAGTTACTAGAAAAGATAGAATACAACAAATAAAGAATAAGACAAAAAAAATAAACGTAGAAGATATCTTCTACGTTTATTTTTCGCAATTACTTGCTGATTACTTCTTTACCTTTGTAAGTACCGCATGCTTTACATACACGGTGAGCTAATTTCGCTTCACCACAGCTTGGGCACTCTACCATACCAGGTACTGATAATTTGAAATGCGTACGACGCTTTCTTTTTACTGTTTTAGAAGTTCTTCTAAAAGGTACAGCCATTCTTCCCACCTCCTTAAAAGAAATAGTTATTTTCATATGAAGGCCTAAACCAGTCTTCCGATTATTTGTCAAAAAACTTTGCAAGTCCTGCTAATCTTGGATCAACAGTCTTTTCTTTGTTTTCTTCCGAAATCACTTGCCAGTCTTGACCTTGCATCGGTGCTCCACCAGAAACATCATCACTGAAAATTTGCATTGGAATCTCCAAAAGTATATTTTCCTTGATTACGGGCAGTAAGTCAAGTACTTCTCCTTCTAAACAATGAATTTCAGCTTCTGTTTCAAATTCTTCTTCTGAAGTTTGGAACACCTCAGTTGTTTTAATGTCAAATGGTAATGTCACATCTACTAAAGAGCGAGAACATGGTAACACCATGCTTCCAGTTATATGTAGATGAAACGTAAACTTACCGGAGCCAAAATCAACTCTTCCTGTTACTTGAACAGGATTAATTTCACGAATATCTTTCTCGACCTCTTTTAGCTCACTTACATCTACCATTTCATTTAATGTCAATCCTTTATTTCTCAATTTATTCAATTGATGGATGGACCATTTCATATCATATCACCTCAAGGCAACAAACAAAATTATAGCTAGCCATTTTATATTTGTCAATGTTTTTTCTTTACACTATAATGAAGTCATCATAGGAAATAATATATAGATTATCACGTTTTCCAAAAAGATGCTACATCGAAAGGAGAGATTACCATAAAATCCAGTGGTATTGTTGTTGAATATAACCCTTTTCATAACGGTCATGCTTATCATGTGCAACAAACAAAAAAGTTAACACAGTCTGATATTATTATCGCCGTTATGAGTGGTCCTTTTTTGCAGCGTGGTGAGCCCGCACTCATCTCCAAATGGTATCGTACTAAAATGGCCTTAACAAACGGCGTAGACCTTGTTGTAGAGCTTCCTTATGCATTCGCAACCCAAAAGGCCGAAACTTTCGCAAATGGCGCAATTTCGATTTTAAACGCCCTTGGTGTTTCTGACATTTGTTTCGGCAGTGAAGATGGACAAACTGAAAATTTCTACACTACCATCGCTATACAAAAAAATGAAGAAGAGACTTTTAATCGTCTTGTGAAGCAATTTATGAATGCAGGTAATAGTTATGCAAAAGCTACATCTGAAGCTTTTGCACACATCTTACCACCCGAAAAAAACGTAGATATGTCACAACCAAATAACATTTTAGGCTTACAGTACATTAAAGCGATTCTCTTACAAAATAGTTCCATGCAAGCGCAAACTATAAAAAGATTCGCCTCTCATTATCATGATGAAATATTTCATGATCAACATATTGCAAGTGCAACAAGTATTCGCAAACAGCTATTTAATGAAAACAGTTCCTCTACAACTATTGAGCCTTTTATCCCAAAAATAACTGCTTCTCTTTTAGAAAACTACAAGCAAAACTACGGGACGTTACATAACTGGGAAAAATACTTTTCATTTTTTAAATACAAACTTATGACGATGTCTTCAGAGGACTTACAACATATATATGAAATGGAAGAAGGTTTAGAGCATCGTATTTTATCAAAAATACAAAACAGTTCATCTTTCTATTCATTCATGGAAGCATTAAAAACAAAACGTTATACATGGACTAGATTACAAAGAGCTTGTACACATATTTTAACAAATACAACGAAGGAAGAAATACATAAAGCAAATATAGAGCAACATGCGCCGTATATCCGTCTTCTCGGAATGTCACAAAAAGGACAAACTTATCTTTCTAAAAATAAGAAAAAAATAGAACTCCCAATCCTTACTCATACAAAAACATTCGAACATCCAACTTTAGACATAGAACGAAAATCAAATGCTGTATATTTCTCCATAATGCAAGAACCTTTACGGACACAACTGCTAAAACAAGACGCAACGCATCATCCAATTCGTTATGATGAAATAATGAAAAAATTTCTATAAGAAAAACCTCTCTTCTTCAGAGAGGTTTACTTTGTTTTACCCATTTTTTCTAAATACGTTAATGCATCATCCAGTGTGTCCACCGGTACAATTTTCATCTTTGTTTTAATATCTTTCGCAGCTTCAAGAGCATCTTTATAATTCGATTTCTCTACACCTTTTTCATTTGGCGCAAAAAACACTTCAGCTCCTGCATCACTAGCAGCTACTACTTTTTGCTGAATACCACCAATTGGACCAATTTCTCCTTTATCATTGATTGTACCTGTTCCAGCTATTTCATGTCCGTTTGTTAAATCTTCTTCAACGAGCTGATTATAAATTTCTAGTGTAAACATTAACCCTGCTGACGGGCCTCCTATTTCATGGGAATCAATTTTCACTTTCGGATCTACTACTAGCTCTCTTTCCGTAACGATAGAGACCCCTATACCGACGCGTCCATTCCCATTAGGGATTGTCTTTACATTTAAATTTTCTTTAAACTGTTTTCCGCCCCGCTTGTATTCAATATTTACTGTATCACCTTCTTTTTTCCCTGTCATATACTCAATAAATTGTTCCGTCTTGTCGAATGTATTTCCATCGACAGCTACTATAACATCTCCAAGCTTAAGCTTTCCTTCTGACGGCATACCCTTTGCTACACCAGCCACTAGTACACCTTTATTTTCAAAAGAAACAGAGCGATTCGCACGTTTATATGCATTATAAATTGCAGCATTTTGTGAATCTTTCATCGCATACTCTTGACGAAATTGATATTCTTCATCACTCTCACCTTTTTGCAATATTTCTTCCGCCTTCGAAACGTGTGTATATTTATTAAATTGCGCGGCTATTAAGTTCACAACATTTGCAGGCCCCATTGAGACAGTGACAAGCATAAAATCACCAGACTCTTTAGTACCACCGTCAACTTGCACGTACGGCGCTAATTTCGCGGCCATACCTGGTTTTGTCACAAAGTATGGCAAACGCACATAAACAAGTAGCATCGCCAATATAACCCCTATTAAAATTGCATATATAAACCGAAAACGCTTAAACATTATGTTTCTCCTTCCACTGCTCAATTAGTAAATAAATGTTTGAAATGTGTTTTTCTGCTTCCACTTCTCCGACCCGAATGATATCTTCAATATGTGTAAAAGCACGCGAACTAAATTGTTCTACTGCTGGCCGCATCATTAAATCTGATGCTATTTGCCGATTCATCACAAGTTCATGTTGCATAATTTCAATACTTTGCATAATCACATCATAAATCGATGTAACCTCTCCATTCACCTTAATTGGAGATACATCAACAGCAATAACAATATCAGCCCCTAAATCTTTTACAACCGATACGGGAATACGGTCAATTACCCCTCCATCCACTAATAAGCGGCCATCTATTTTCTCTGGAACAAACACCCCTGGCACAGATATACTAGCTCGAACCGCCTCCGCAATCGGACCGCTTGTAAAAACAACTTTTTCCCCCTTCAAAATGTCAGTAGCCACAACAGCCGTCGGGATATCTAACTCTTCTAAATTTTTATTATATGTAAACATTTTAATCATATCTTTGATACGTTTTCCAGCAATAAATCCCATTTTAGGAACTGTAAAATCCAAATAATATTTCCTTTTAAAAACAGCTGCCAATTTATACAGTCTTTCAACGTTACAACTCGCTGCATAGAATGTACCAATTAACGCTCCTATACTACTACCTGCTATCATATGAATAGGGATACCAGCTTCCCTTAATACTTTTATTACCCCTATGTGAGCAAAACCTTTTGCACCTCCGGATCCAAGCGCTAAACCGATTTTTGGTTCCTTCATTTTTCTCACCCTTTAATTTTTTTCATTCCTTTTTCATACTTATGGTCTAAATTCACCACATATCCACGTATACTGAAATGAACGTTTTTGGGACAAAGGGGGATTTTCTTACATGTACGAAAAATGGAAAACTGCTTTTCTTACCATATCGATGTTATTTTTAACCTTTTCTCTTGTACTTCACCCCCAAGCTGCTTTGCAAGCTTCAATTCGCGGGTTAAATATATGGTGGGAAGTTGTATTCCCTTCACTACTACCGTTTTTCATCATTGCGGAACTTCTAATCAGTATTGGTATTGTAAAATTTATCGGTGTTATATTAGAACCACTAATGCGTCCACTGTTTCGTGTTCCAGGGGTAGGTGGGTTTGTTTGGGCAATGGGAATGGCTTCAGGATTCCCCGCTGGCGCCAAATTAAGCGCTAGACTACGCAAGAGCAATCAACTAACACAAATCGAAGCGGAACGACTCGTATCTTTCACAAATTCTTCTAATCCACTTTTTATTTTCGGAGCGGTTTCTATTGGTTTTTTCAATAATCCGAAATTAGGGCTCGTATTAGCAGCAGCACATTATATAAGTAACTTTATCGTCGGATTACTTATGCGCTTTTATGGTACTAACGATACTTACATAAAAGACAAACATACGAATCAAAAGCATGCCTTTCAAAACCCTTTTTCCATCCTCCACCAAACACGTATGCAAGAAAAAAGACCGATTGGAAAACTACTCGGTGACGCTATCGTTTCTTCTATTCAAACATTGCTCATGATTGGTGGGTTTATTATTTTATTCTCTGTTTTAAATAAAATGATTACTGTTTTCGAAATTACAGAAGCGCTTTCTTTTATTATGCAACATATTTTATCATTCTTCCAACTTACATCCCAATTTAATATTCCGATATTATCTGGTATTTTTGAAATGACGCTTGGAAGCCAAATGATTAGTCAAATTAATGAATCAACACTTCTTCAACAAGCGATGGTAACAAGCTTCATTTTAGCATTTAGCGGCCTTTCTATTCAGGCACAAGTAGCAAGCATATTAGCGGAGACAGATATCCGCTTTAAACCATATTTTTTAGCTCGAATTATCCAAAGTATTCTCGCTCCTATTCTCACTTTTATATTTTGGGGACCATTTTATGAAAAAGTTCATTCTTTCTCGCCTACGCAAGAAGATCTTCCCGTATTTTTATTGAATCATTCTTACACACTAACTGATATTTGGACATCATTTATACACTACGGACCAATCTTCACCTTATTTTGTTTATATTTATATGTTATCTTATTGTTTTTACGCATTCATAAAGAAAAACCCCGTTCACTTTAACGGGGTTTGAAACTTTTCTTTTAAAGCACGCTCTACAATCGGAGGAACAAGGTCTACTACACTTCCCCCATATCTCGCAACTTCTTTCACAATACTTGAACTTAAAAATGAATATTGATTATTTGTCATAATGAAGAAGGTTTCGATATTTTCGTCTAATTTTCGATTCATTGAAGTAATTTGCATCTCATATTCAAAATCAGAAACCGCTCGCAAACCACGTAATATTGCATTTGCATTACGCATTTTTGCATATTCCACCAATAATCCACTATGTGAATCAACTTTTACATTCGGTATATCCTTTGTCGCCTCTCGAATTAACTCTAGGCGTTCTTCTACCGAAAAGAATGGTTTTTTTGATGAATTGTTTAAAACAACTACATATACTTCATCAAATACTTTTGCTCCCCTTTTAATAATATCCAAATGTCCAAGGGTAATTGGATCAAAACTCCCTGAAGAAATAGCTATACTTGTCATTCTGTCCCCTCACCTTCATACTTATAAATCGAAATTGCTGTAATCCCGTAGTTTTCTGCCCGTACTTTTACAAGTTCTCCTATTGAATCAGGTAAAACCACGTCATCCCCATGCTCTGCCATAATGATGCCATCTTTATTTAACAATCCATGTTGATCGATCACACTAATTAAAGACACAATTTTTTGACCTTTATATGGAGGGTCTATTAGTATAAGATTGAATGATATTTCACGCTTTATAAGCGCCTTTACCGCACGTTCCGCATCATTTCGATACACTTCAGCTTGTTCTTGTATTCTACAGCTTTCTAAATTTTGATGAATGACTTTTATCGCTTTACTATCTCGGTCAACAAAAATCGCTTTATCAATCCCTCTACTTATGGCCTCAATTCCAAGACCACCACTACCACCAAATAAGTCAAGAGCGATACCACCATCATAATAAGGACCTATCATATTAAAAATAGATTCTTTCACTTTATCTGTCGTTGGACGTGTTGTATTACCAGGTACCGCTTTAAGTGGGTGCCCTTTACATTTTCCTGAAACTACTCTCATCTGTTGTCACTACCTTTATTTCAATCTATCGAGCGATTACAGTAAATCCATCTCAAGTCAGTAACCGCTACCAAACCATACAATTCTTCACTAATTCGTTACTTAACCTATAGAGAACTTTAGTTAAAATAACCGTTCGCTATTTCTTGCATATTCATCTCACTATTTGCGAACAAAAACCCTTTATGTACATCAGTTCCACTTTACCTTTTTTATCCTATCATAAAATAAAAAAAAGAAAAATAAAAAGCCTAACATAAATTTTAATTTCATTATGTATATCTTCATTTAGATTGGACATAAATAAATATAACAACATCATCTTCGATGTTGTTGCCAACCGCGGAGAAGACTTACGTTTCCCCATAAGTTCTTCCTCCGGTTTCTCCTCTCCCTTTGCCTTCTTACTAGTACATACTAGTATTAGAAGGGCCCTGCTTTGCAGGGTTTTTTTATTTGTCTACTTTTCATTTAAAAAGTGAGGTGGTACAGTAAAAGAAAGAGGAGGAAAAAATATGATTCAACGCTTTATAGAACTCGGAGAAGGCTACTCTGACTTATATGAATTACTTGAAATTGCCAAAACAAACCAAGAACGTGTAACACATATGTTACAATTCGAAACTGTAAAAAACGAAAAAAAAATGTGTTCACTTGTTGTAATACTAAAACCGACAAATACTGGTGATTTCCAACCATTATACATATGTCGTGAAGGCATTCCTTTACTTGAAAATAAAAAAAGTAAACGTGTCGTTTTATTTGAAGAAATGGCGGAACAAATAGGGAAAAAAGTTACTCCCTTTACTGTAAAACCATCAACAACTTTCCCTGAAAAAGAACTATTTTTTAATCATCTAATTGGTATTTTACGAATGAACAATTTCATTCCTCCAATGAAATAACACGTTATTTCAAATAAAAAAATCCCCTGCTAAATTTAGCAGGGGATTTTTTCACTTAGCTATAATCGTATTCTTTTGCCCGATCAGGACGCGAATTTTCGAATTCTGTTTTTAAAAATGGGCGATACGACTGTTCTACTTTTTTCACAAAAGGAAGTTTATTCAATTTTTGCATCATATGCTCAATTTGTTCCATATCACAATATACAACGGCATATTTCAAACGTTTTGATATGTAATGAATGTTACCATATTTCCTTAAAATCTTGGCATGTTTCAATGAATGTAAATAAACAATCATACTTTGTCGTTGCCCGAACATAATCTTCTCCATCTTCTCCTTTTAAAAACTTATATTCTTATATTTTATGAAAACCAATCAAAAATTTATGACATTAAAGGACAAACTCTG